>JBCDHV010000697.1:0-1287 GCA_038749615.1 Bacteroidota bacterium | reverse complement strand
GTCTTAGCGAGACGTGGGGGACCGTTCTAGTGCGGGGGAGGCGAGGGTGGCGGTGCGGTGGGGATCGGCGTGATGCTCGTAGGGCATGCGGAGGGCAACACCATCGGGTAGGATGTCCAAGCTGGCAAGGGGGCCGAAGAGAATGCGGAGCCGGTCGCGCACGTTGGCCAGCCCGGTACCGCGGGCGCAGACGAGTTCCGGCTCCGTCGAGTCGAATCCAGGCCCGGTGTCGCGCACCTCGACGAGGAGCTCGCCATCGTCCTCGGAGGCCCGGATCCGGATGGCACAGGCGTCCTCCGCGTTGGCTACGCCATACTTGACGGCATTCTCGACGAGGGGTTGAAGCATCAGGCTAGGAACCCGTGCCTGATGAAGCCGCTCCGGCACATCGACCTGCACGACCATCCGCTCCCGAAACCGCACTTGTTCGATGGCGATGTACGTTTGCGTCGCCTGCAGGTCTTCCGCGAGGGTGACGACCGGCTGCTCAGACGACCGCAACGTGTAGCGAAAGAGATTAGCGAGCCGTTCGGTCATGCGTTCGGCATCGTCGGGCCGGGCATGGACGAGCGCGGCAATCGAGTTCAGCGTGTTGAACAAGAAATGCGGGTTGACCTGCGCTCGGAGGGCCTTGAGTTCGGCTTTCAGGACCGCTTCCTCGGCGGTGCGCAGTTGACGGTAGAAGCCCATGGCGTACATGATCAGACAGGCGATGAGCATGGCGCCGGCACACACGGACAGCACCACGCCGAAGGGGGGGCGTTCGTCTATCGACTTATCCCCGAGGCCCAGGAGATGACAAAACACCGGGTCCATCCAGTAGACGAGGGTGAACGCGGTACTGCCGGCTAGCGTGACCCAGAAGACGTGCACCAACGCAGCGCGCCACGACCGCAGCGGGACAAACCGGTGAGCCTGTGCAGCAGCCCAGAGGCAGGCCGTCCAAATCGCGACGCTGTAGATCGTGCCGTAGAAGAACGCGTCCCACGGCGCTCGGGCCATCGAGACGGGAAACGTTGGCAGATCGCCGGCCAGCCACTGCCGGACGCCATCAGGATCGTTAGAAAACCACCCCACGATGAGGCCGCCGACCCAGCCAAACACCACCATCGCGGCCACGTAGCCCAGACGCTCGCGCCAGCGCTGCCAATCCGTTGCTTGTGCATCCATGGTGGACGTTTCTGTTTGGTGGACGATCTACCCTTCGCTCAATGCTGATTCACCGGCAAGAATACAAAGTAGCCCGCCAAACGGTTGAATCTACCTGACGAACGGAGGGCTGGGCTT
>JBCDHV010000696.1:0-1288 GCA_038749615.1 Bacteroidota bacterium | reverse complement strand
GACTACAAGCTCGACGCCAACTACCCCAACCCGTTCAACCCAACGACGAGCTTCAGCTTCACGCTACCCATCGACAAGCAAGTGTCCGTCAAGGTGTTCGACCTGAACGGCCGGCTCGTAGACACGCTGGTGGACAACGAATTGCGTCCTGCCGGTACCTACAGCGTAACGTGGGATGCCGAAGGCTTTGCGAGTGGCACGTACATCTACTCGCTGGAGTTTGGCAACTTCCGCCAAGCACGCCGGATGACTTTGCTCAAGTAAAGTAGCAAGTCCCACATACGGAGAAATGGAACGAGGCGGCTGGTTAGCATCAGGCTGGCCGGCCGCCTCGTTTTGATTCAGAAGGGCTGCACGTGCTGCCCATGTTTCAGATTGCTAACGCACTTCCCCCCGTGAAACAACTGATCCGGTGCCTGTTGGGTGCGGCGCTTGTGCTGGTGGCCGGCTCGGCCTACGCGCAAGGAAAAATTGCTGGCCGCGTCGTGGACAGTGGCACGAACGAAGCGCTGATTGGCGTCAACGTCCTCATCGAAGGCTCCTCCCAAGGGACCATCACGGATGCCGGCGGTAACTATGTGCTCCTCAACGTCCGGCCGGGCTCCTACAATCTGGTCTTCTCGTACATCGGGTATCAGACGCAAACGGTGAACGGCCTCCGGGTCCAAACGGGCCGGACGACGCGGTACGACATCGAGCTTCGCGAAGAGGCCATCGAAGGAGAGGAGATCGTGGTCACGGCCGAGCGGCCGCTGATCCAGAGAGATCTCACGGCGAGTTCCAAGACCGTAGGGTCAGCAGAAATCGACGCCTTGCCGGTCGAGAGCTTCTTCGAAGTGTTGACCACACAGGCCGGCGTCAACACCGGGGCCGATGGCGCCATTCACATTCGAGGCGGGCGTAGCAACGAGATTGCGTACTTGGTCGATGGAATGTCGGTATCGAATCCGTTTGAGACCAACGGACTGGCCACCACGGTCGCCAATGACGCCATCCAGGAATTGACGGTCATTTCCGGCGCGTTCAATGCTGAATATGGCAAGGCCATGTCGGGCATTGTCAACCTGGTCACAAAAGAAGGCAGCGACAAACTCGAAGGCTCATTCAGCTTGCAGGGCGGCGATTTCGCGACCACCCACTCCGATTTGTTCATGACGCCCTCTGGCGTCCAACTCAACGATTACGTGCTTGAGGGCACGCTGTCTGGGCCAGTGCCGTTTGCCAATGGCGTGCGGTACTTCCTGAGCGCCCGGCGGGACATGGACGAGGGGTCCATTTTCGGGACGCG
>JBCDHV010000695.1:0-1317 GCA_038749615.1 Bacteroidota bacterium | reverse complement strand
GGGCATCCCTGAGAGGGGAGAGCCGGGCAGCGCGGTGAAGAATGGTAACGACCTCGCTGCCAGATCTAAACACTAAACACCAAACACTAAAAACTGGCCATCTTATTTTGCACCACGCTACGAACCCACCACTTGGTCACCAACACACTCATGCCCACCCGCCGAGCTTTCATACGCCGTGCGGGCCTCGCCGCTGCTGGCGTTGCCCTATTGCCCAGTCACTTGTTTGCCGGCGCTCCGGTCCGAATCCGAGGCCGCGTCGTCGATGAGCGGGGCCGAGGCGTCGGTGGCGTTGCCATCAGCGATGGATTGCAGGTCATTGCCACCGAACAAAATGGCCGGTACGAGCTGATCTCGACGAACCGGCGTCCCTTCGTTTTCATGACGGTACCCGCCGGCTTCGAACTGCCGACGAACGAGGCCGGCAGCGCGCTGTTCTACCTGCCGATCCGCCCGGACGAAGACGGCGAAATGGACGATGCCGACTTCGAGCTCACGAGCCTCGAAGAGGTGGACATCCGCCATTCGTTTCTCGCCCTCGCGGACCCGCAGATGCAGAACGCGTTCGAAATGGAGCGTTTTCTGAGTACCACCGTGCCGGATCTCGCCGAGACCGTCCAGGCGAGCGCCGCGCCCGTCGCCTTCGGGGTGAGCTGTGGCGATATCATGTTCGACGACCTGACGCTCTATCCAGACTACATCGCCGGCGTCGCGCAGACCGGCGTGCCGTTTTACCAAGTCGTTGGCAACCACGATCTGAACTTCGAAGGCGTCACGGATGAGACCTCCACGCGGACCTTTCAAGAGTTTTTCGGCCCGACGTACTACTCCTTCGAACGCGGGGCCATCCACTACATCGTGCTCGACAACGTCTTCTGGACGAACGATGGCTATCTCGGGTATCTGGACGACGTGCAACTGACCTGGCTCGAAGCCGATTTGGCTCGCGTGGCTCCAGGCCGGACGGTGGTGGTTCTTCAGCATATTCCGACGCTGAGTTCTCAGTATCGCCGGCGTGGCGAAAGCGGACCCAGCATGCGCGGCTCCGTAGCCAACCGGGCAAGGTTCTACGAACTCTTGAGCCCGTACACCGCCCACGTCATCAGTGGCCACACGCACGAGAACGAGCACGTATTCGAAGGCGGTGTGCATGAACACATCCTCGGAGCCGTGTGCGGCCCGTGGTGGGCCGGCCCGATTTGCCACGATGGGACGCCCGCCGGCTATGCAGTCTATGAGGCACGCGGGAGCGAGCTGCGCTGGCGCTACAAGGCCACCGGCCAGCCAGATGATCTGCGCCTCCGCACGTACGCCCGC
>JBCDHV010000694.1:0-1466 GCA_038749615.1 Bacteroidota bacterium | reverse complement strand
GTCAACGACCGGCGGTTTCACATGTGGCAGCAGTATGCCGTGAAGGCGTGGCCGACGTTTTACCTCATCGACCCGAACGGCTACATCGCCGGCACACGACGAGGAGAAGGCGTGTACGCGCCCGTTGCCGCCCTCCTGCACCGGCTGCTCCCAACGTACGAGATCGATTCTACGCCGCTCGATGAACGTCTCGATGTGCCGGTCCCGTTGCCCGAGGGCGTGTTAGCCTATCCCTCGAAGATCGCAGTGGATCAGGCGAGAGGCCGGCTCTTCGTGGCTGATTCTGGACATCATCGCATCCTAGTCACCGACCTTGACGGAAACGGTCTCCTGCGCATCGGATCGGGGCGAGCCGGCTTGGCAGATGGCGATGCCGATATGGCCGAATTTTTCCGGCCCCAAGGGCTCGCGTACGAGGCCGAGCGCGATCGGCTGTTCGTTGCCGACACGGGCAACCATGCGATCCGGAGCGTAGATCTGCAGTCGGGGCAGGTCCGGACAGTCGCAGGGACCGGCCGGCAAGCGCCCTACGGATTCGCCAAGGTGAAGGGCACGGTGGATCCGCTCAGTTCTCCGTGGGACGTGATAGTACACGCGGGCCGGCTCTACGTCGCAATGGCGGGCGCGCACCAGGTATGGGCGTTCGACCCAGAAACCGGCGAGGGCGAACCGTTTGCTGGCGATGGGCAGGAAAACCTCGTCGACGGTCCGCGCCGGCAGGCCATTTTCGCTCAGCCAAGTGGCCTTGCGGCAGACGAGCATGCTCTGTACGTAGCCGACAGTGAATCGAGCGCGGTGCGCCGGATCGACTGGACTAGTGGGGAGGTGACTACGCCGGCTGGTCTTGGGTTGTTTGTGTTCGGAGATGCCGATGGGGAAGGGGAAGCCATCCGGCTTCAACACCCACTCGGTGTGGCGCTGCAAGACGGCGATGTGCTCGTAGCGGATACGTACAACCATGCCATCAAGCG
This sequence comes from Bacteroidota bacterium, assembly GCA_038749615.1. Lineage (GTDB taxonomy): Bacteria > Bacteroidota > Rhodothermia > Rhodothermales > DATKEJ01 > JBCDHV01. The sequence continues at coordinate 495 of JBCDHV010000694.1, read as the reverse complement.
CCTCACGCTATCGGAGCCGGCGCGTGCCGAACGGCTAGCCGGGCAATCTGAGGCCGGCCACACGGACGGAGGTCTTGCCGAAGCTCAGTTCGATGAGCCGAGTGGGGTGGCAGTCGCTGGTTCACAGGTCTACGTCGCCGACACGAACAACCACGCCATCCGCGTCATCGATCTCGGCGCTGAGCGTGTGTCCACATTGCCCGTTACCGAACCTCCGCTTCCTGGGCATCTTCCTGAGCCACGCGTCGTTGACGCGCGGGTCCGTCCGGGTGCGAGTGTGCTGTACATCGAGCCGGCACTGACCGACGGCCACGTGCTGAACATGGCTGCCCCAGGTGACCTCCGGGCTCGTATCTCTACGGGCAGCCGCAAGCTGCGAACCGGCGAAGTGACCTTTGACGGTACACGCTGGCGGATACCCATCGACGTGTATGAACCAGGTGATCTGCGGATCACTGGCCGGATCTACACGTGCGACGTGCCTGACAGCGCCGG
>JBCDHV010000693.1:0-1503 GCA_038749615.1 Bacteroidota bacterium | reverse complement strand
CTCATCAAGGCCGATGAGCGCCGGCAGCCGTGGTTCCAACGCCAGTTCGAGCGGATCAGCGAAGGCGCGTACGCCCAGACGTTGAGCTTGGCCCTGAAACGGCCCGTCGTGACCGGACTGCTGGCCGTCGGCTTGCTCGCCGGCAGCTTGGCGCTCTTTCCGTTCGTGGGCGTTAGCCTCTTCCCGAAAGCGGAGACGCAGCAATTCATGATCGAGGTGGAGTTGCCCGACGGCTCCGCGTTGCACGAAACCGACCGCGTCGTACGCTACGTCGAAGGCGTCTTGGGCGCACACGAAGGCGTGGAGGGCTATGCCTCGAACATCGGGCGGGGCAACCCGCGGGTGTACTACAACGTGGTCCCCGAAGCCGAAAAGAGTGCCTACGCGCAGATCTACGTCGATGTCGTCTCCGAGCGCTGGCAAGACCGCCAGCAAGTGGCCGACGACCTGCGCGCGACGTTCGCCGAGACTGGCCCGGCCGGCGCGACGGTTCGGGTCGAGGAGTTCATGCAAGGCCCGCCGCTGGAAGCGCCCGTCGTGATCAAGGTTCTCGGCGAGGAACTGGAAACGCTGGGCGAAATCTCCGACGATGTCGCGGCGATGCTCCAAAGAACCGAGGGCACGACCAACATCGACAACCCGCTGGGCACCTCGGCCCCCACGCTACGAGTCGACGTGAACCGGGAGAAGGCCGGCCGGCTCGGCGTGCCGCTCGTGGAAATCGACCGGACGGTGCGTGCGAGCATCGCCGGCCTGCCGGTCACGACCTACCGCACGGCCGCCGGCGACGAACGCAGCGTCGTCCTCCGCCTCCCCACCGAAGGCGACCGCGCCCAACTCTCCGACCTCGACCGCGTCCGCGTCTCCAGCATCACCGGTGCCCAAGTGCCGCTCTCGACTCTGGCTGAGACCCGCTTCGAAGCCGGCCCGTCGAAAATCAACCACGTCGACCTGGAGCGCGGCGTCTCCGTCACGTCCGACGTGCTGGACGGATACACGGCCACAGCCGTGGCGGCAAGTTTGGTTGAGCAGCTTGATGCCTACCCATGGCCGGCCGGTTACCGGTACGCCATCGGCGGAGAGTTGGAGCAAACGCAGGAATCGTTTGGGGGGCTGTTGCAGGCGCTGCTCGTGGCGCTGTTCGGGATTTTCGGCGTGCTCGTGTTGCAGTTCCGCTCGTTCCGGCAGCCGCTGATCGTGTTTGCCGCGATTCCGCTCGCCATCGTGGGGGCGGTGCTCGCGCTCTTCATTACCGGATACACGTTCTCGTTCACAGCCGGCGTCGGGTTGACGAGTCTCGTTGGGATCGTGATCAACAACGCCATTATCCTGATCGACTACGCCAACCAGCTCCGCGCCGAGGGCCGCAGCGTGGTCGACGCCGTCACCGAATCCGCCCAGGCCCGCTTCACCCCCATCGTCCTGACCACCCTCACCACCATCGGCGGCCTGCTTCCGCTCACGCTCACGGGCAGCAGCCTCTGGAGCCCCTTCGGCTGGGCG
>JBCDHV010000692.1:0-1505 GCA_038749615.1 Bacteroidota bacterium | reverse complement strand
CCGTGTCTGCTGAGATTACTGCCCTGCTCAACCGGTACGAAACCGGCGACGAGGAGGCCTTGCATGAGCTGTTGCCCCTCGTGTACAACGAGCTTCAGTCGATTGCCGACGCCTACATCGCGAAGGAGCGCGCCGATTTGACGATGAACACCCGCGAGCTCGTTCACGAGGCGTATGAGCGGCTGCTGGGCTCAGGCGAGTTGAAGCAGACGTGGGAGAGCCGGCGGCATTTCTATGTGGTCGTGGCACGCGTCATGCGCCGGGTGCTGTGCGACTATGCCCGGAAACAGCGTGCCGTCAAACGAGGCCGAGGCGAAGCGGTCGTTACTGTCACTACGCTGTCTGATCTTGCAGCCCAGACCGGCATCGAATCGAACACCCATCTGATGCTCTCGGTCGACAAGGCGCTGCAAACCCTCGAAAAGAAAGATCCGGACCTCGTTCGGCTCGTCGAGCTTCGCTTCTATTCAGGCATGACGCTCGAGGAAACGGCCAAGGCTCTCAACACCTCGCGCCGCTCGCTCACGCGCGACTGGCAAATTGCCCGCCGGGTCTTGTACCGAGCCCTCAAGGAAATGAGGGAGTAACTGGTTCGATGGGTGGGTCGGACGCTCGCGTTGCTCGCTGTGGGTGGGGAGGCAGGCGCTAAGTGAGCCTACTTTTGTTGAAGTGAGCGCTTGTTTTTTGCCGGACGGCTTGGACTGCTCACGACGAGCGATATCCATTGGGGTGACCGCAGCCGGCCTTTGTGGGTGATGCGGAGGCGGTAAGGTGGAACCCCGTTTTCTACGATGACTTGCTCGACCACGTCGCGGCTATTGTCGGCCTTGAGGGCTGGTGCGGTTGGCTCTTGGGGATTCAACGTCCAAGGCAGATGCTCGGTGCCATCTGCGTCTACGATGCGAAGATCCATGTCGTGGACGAGGTCAAATGTGCTAGCGTACGGATCCGTCCAAGCACCTGTCGCTCGTACGATCGGACCGCCGTCCACATCGAGCCAAAGGGTGTCTCCATCAGCCAACTCAACCGCGCGGATCATCCCCTGCCCTTCTGCCACTTCATCGATCACGCGGACCGCCGCCGACGCATCGAACAAGCCATATCCGAACCGGTAATCTGGCCCTCCATGCGGGCCAGCTTCCCTGGCCGTGTGCAGAAGCAACGCCTTCCAGGTAGAGGCGCGGAATGTGCCGATATCCAAGCGCCGGCGTGCGTGTTCAACGAGCAAGGCCAACCCACCTGTCACAACCGGCGCTGCAGCCGAGGTCCCACTGATGTGCCCGTAGGCATCTGATTCGGGCCCGGTAGGCGTGCGCAGGCCGGCTCCGTCGGCACTCCGAGACACGGCCACGAGGTCCGGCTTAATGCGCCCATCGAAGGCCGGCCCCCAACTCGACGTGGAGGTCGAGACCACACTCGTTGCGCCTGCGTAGCGCCCGGCCGGAAAACCCAGAATGGCCCCGACGGTAATGACGTGCTTCAACTGTCCGGCCCAGGCCAAATTG
>JBCDHV010000691.1:0-1553 GCA_038749615.1 Bacteroidota bacterium | reverse complement strand
GTCTCAGAGGGACTGCTCGCGTCGTAGTCAATCGCCAGATCGGGGTACACCAGGGCGTCGGAGTTGCCTGTCGCTTTGACGCGCACGAGATCCGAGTTCAGCGAGGCCGCGTTGACGAAGGCCCCTCTGCTCAAATCCAGAACGAGTTCCTCGGCGCTGCCGCTGAGCGATGCGTCTAGCCCTCCACCGGCATCCACCGTGAAACGCGGGGCATCGATGTCCGTGATGGTCACTTTCGCTCTGCCGCCCCCAGACAGCCCAGCCAAATCAGGCGTGGTGACCTCGATGCGAACGGGGACGGTCGGCTTCATCTTCCAGTTCTTCGTGCTGAGTTCCAGCAGCCCCCCATTGACCTCCGCGGTAACCATCGGCAGAATGTTGGCCTCGGCCGTTGCCTTCACCGAGCGCTCGGGGCCAACCACAACATCGACGATGTATCCGTGGCCGGCGAAGATTTTTGTGAAGGCGCCTACCTCGTAGGTTCGCGTCCCGAGATCACCAGTACCAACGGGGCCAGACGTGAACGGCGAGTCTTCGACGTACTCGCATCCAGCTACTGATACAGCAGCCAGAACTAGAGCCAAGAGTTTGTTTTTCAATGGTCTGTGGTTTGAGGGCAAAGGATGCCACTCGTTGGGCCCATGCTGGGCGTTCGATCACGATCGCTTTTCGGCTCCTAGAAGTAGGCGGACCGCAAGCGACCGGTTCGGGCGCCAGTTCTCCGCGATAGCTTCCATCTGAGCCTTGAGGCGCGGCGCGGTGAGCTTGTACCGCGCCGTCATGATTCGTTTCAGGTGGTAGTCGCCGGCGGGAAAGACGTCGGGGCGTTGGAGAGTGTAGAGCAGGATCATATCGACGGTCCACGGCCCGATTCCGGGGATTTCACCCAGCACTGCTCGGACCTCATCATCGGCGAGGTGCGCCCAGTCCGGTGTGTGGGCGTCGAAGAAGTCGACGGTGTGTGCAATGGCCCGGACCTTTTGAGCCGACAGCTTGACGCTGCTCAGCCCCTCTTGCTCGAACTGTGGATACGTCGCCGGCGTGAGGTCATCGAGGCCGGCGCGCTCCAGCAATCGCGCAAATCGGCGTTTCGTGCTCCGGTAGTGAATCTGCTGCTCGACGAGGCAGCTCATCAGGTCATGGAACACGTTGTTCGTACTCTCTATTGGCGGCAACGGCTGCTGCAGCGCCAACGCATCGACCACAGGATCATCGAATGTCATGAACGTGGCTGTTCTGAACGGTTCGACCGCTTACAACATATTCAGACGTGTGTTCTCTCAGCTGTGCTTGGATGTGTTCGACTGTGTTTGATTGTGTTTGATCGTGTTCGCACGCCGATTTGCCCTATCGTGTCCTCTCCTCGCCGCTACTCACACGGCTCCAGCGTGGCGTAGGTGCCGCCGCGGCCGGTTCGCTCGATGTCGTCCGGGTTGCCTTCGTAGCAGACGCTGGTGTACCAGACTTGGTTGGTTATGATGCTCCGGCTGGCATAGATCTTCAGATCCGCGTTTTCGTTGTCGGCATCGATGAGCGCATCGGTTGCGCGGAGC
>JBCDHV010000690.1:0-1558 GCA_038749615.1 Bacteroidota bacterium | reverse complement strand
CCGATCATGTGCTTCAGCGTCACGCTCTTGCCTGATCCCGACTGGCCTAACACGACGAACGTCTCCCCATCATCGATGCGAAACGAGACTTCCTTCAGGATTTCCTTAGATCCGAAGGCTTTCGATACGTTGCGAAGCTCAATCACTCGTCTTCGAAGTCATCTGGAGCGTTTAGCCAACTGGGTTCGGCCCGGTCAACTCATTCGTGTGGTGTGTGGTGAGGCATTGACGTTACGGGGCCGTTACAGGAGCACGAGAGCCAGCACGTAGTCGGCTAGGAGAACCATCACACAACTAGTGACAGCGGCTTCCGTGGTGCTCTGCCCGACGCCTTCGGCCCCGCCCGTCGTGAAAAAGCCTTTCGCGCAAGAGATCGAGGTAATCAAATAGCCGAAAACGAGCGCCTTGATACTGCCGAAGACCACGTCATACGGTTTGAACCACTCGCGGGCCCCCTCAATGAACTCCTGGGCCGTAAGATAGCCACCGAGCGAGCCGGCCAGCATTCCGCCCGTGATCCCCACGAACGAGGCTGCGGCATACAGGACTGGAAACATGATCACGCCGGCCAACACGCGCGGTACGACGAGGTAGGCCACCGAGTTCAGGCCCATCGCTTCGAGGGCGTCGACCTGCTCCGTGACGCGCATCGTGCCCAACTCCGCCGCGATCCGAGCGCCGACACGGCCAGCCAGCACGAGCGCCGGCGTCACGATGCCGAGTTCGAGGATCATCGAAGGGACGACGACGCCGCCAATGATGCTCCGAGGAATGAACGGGCTGAAGAGCTGGTACGCAGTCTGGACCGTCAGCACCATGCCCGAGAATGCAGAGGCAAGCGCAACGATCGGCAGCGAATCGACGCCGATGCGGACGAGTTGGCTGAGAAGGTTTTCGCGGTAGGTCTTGAACTCACCGATGGAGCTGAACGAGCGCGCGATGAGCAGCCCGTACTGGCCGACCTCGACGAAAAACGACTCGACCGTGTCGCGGAGGAGCTTGAGCATTGCCTGGAGTAGAGTTGGCCGGTGCTAATCGTGGTAGCGCCGATAGTTCCCCTGCTTTGGTGAGCCGTGGGGGCGGGTAGAACGGCTGTCGGGTCACCGCCCCACAAGGGTACGCAGAAGGTCCACACTAGATACGCGCAAAGACGAAGAATCCTGGCTCTACACCGACACCATCAGAGCCGCGGCTATTCGCCCCTTACCTCCTCATCTTTCCGTGTATCTTCACTGCACCGAAGCCGGCTGAAAAGGAACATGGTTTATGTCTCAACGGTTGATTCGGAAGCGCTTTTTTCACCCGAATGAGTCCATACACTCTACTCACTTAATTCCTAAGAGTCTACGATGTCGAATTTGCTCAAGGGCCTCAAGAACGTGTCCGAGGCCGACCGCCGCATGATCGAAGACGCCGAGGTCATGCTCGGGCCGGAGCCCACGGACATGGGGTTCATCAAGAACCTGTTCTGGGGCCAGTTCCGGAACGATCTCGTCTTTCCGTATCCCGAACCCTCGTCTGAGGAGAAGGCCAAATGCGACGCGCTGCTCGCTGAGCT
>JBCDHV010000689.1:0-1563 GCA_038749615.1 Bacteroidota bacterium | reverse complement strand
CGGCGGAGGACACGCACTACTGGGGCGACGTGCCGGCAGGACTGCGGGCGCTCGACATATGGATTGGAGAGGCGCAGGATTTGGGCCGAGGATATGGGACCGAGATGATGCGGCAAGTGCTAAACCGGTGCTTCGAAGCGCCCGGCGTTGAGGCCGTCCTGCTCGACCCACTCGTTTCAAATACGCGCGCGCATCGGTTTTACGAACGGCTCGGTTTTCGGCGCATCGAGCGCCGGCGGTTTGAAGGCCAGGAGTGCTACGTCTACCGGATCGACCGGCCGGATTGGCGCGAACGCGTTTCTGGTAGCTGCTCCTAGCCGGCAACGACGTGCAAATCTCCCCAGCAGATTCCCAGTTGACTTCATGAGCGGCCCGAACCTTCTCACCCCTCGGTTACAGCTTCGCGAGTTTACTGTTGCCGATGCGCCGTTCATTCTGCGCTTGGTCAATGAACCCGCGTGGTTGGCACACATCGGGGATCGGGATGTGCATACCGTGGGCGATGCGGAGTGCTATCTCCGCACCGGGCCGATGACGATGTACAGGCGTGAAGGCTTTGGCCTGTGGTGTGTTGTGCTGCAAGAGACGGGAGCGCCCATCGGCATGTGCGGGGTGCTGAGGCGCGCCAGCCTCGAAGCCCCCGATCTCGGCTTTGCCATGCTCGCTGCGTATCGCCGGCAGGGCTACACCCTGGAAGCTGCGCACGCTACAGTGAGCTATGCCCGGCGCGTCCTTGGTCTCGGCCAACTCCTGGCGATCACGTCGCCGACCAACGAGGCTTCCAAAGCGCTTCTACGCCGGCTTGGGTTTCGTGCGCTCCGTGAAGAGACAGACGTGCACGTGTTTCAACTGGCATTGGACGACGGCGCTACCCTTTGAGCGCCTCACCAGGGCGCGTGTTGAGTGCTCCGCGTGCAGCCAAGAGCGCGGCCAGAGCGGCAAGCGCGATGCAGAGCAGGGCAACCGTCACGGCCGTCGCCGGAGGGACGCGCAGGGGAGCATCCAGAGCACGACCGATCAAGTAGGCCGTGAGCATGGCGAGTCCACTGCCGGCTGCCCCAGCCAGGAGCCCGAGCACGACGTTCTCGCTCGCGATCAGGCCCAGGATACGGCGCGACGTGTACCCGATGGACTTCAGGACCGCCCACTCCGTACGCCGCTCCAGGAGCGAAAGCCCGACCGAATTTGCGATGAGCACGATGCCGCCCCCAATAGAGAGACTCGCCAGGGCTAGGGCAAGAATGAACAGCCCGTCGTAGGCCCGGGTGATGTATTCGTTGACTGCGCGGGCCGTCAAGACAGCTGCATCGGGGAGACGCTCGCTGAGGCGTGCAGCTACTGGTTCGACGTCTGGAGCCGGCACCGGGAGGAGATAGGCTGCGCTGGTGGCCCCCAGGCCGATCAAGTCGGTGTCCGGCACGATCAGGCCGCGCGCCCGGGTGAGGAATCCACCCGGCGTCGGGCCGTAGGTGCCGACGATGGTGAAGGTGGCCTCGGGTCCTGCCGAAGTCTCGACTACAGCGGTGTCGCCTGGCTTGAGCGAGCTTCCTCGCGGGGCAAGCG
>JBCDHV010000688.1:0-1598 GCA_038749615.1 Bacteroidota bacterium | reverse complement strand
TGGTGCCGGCCGTGTGCGTCATCAAATGCCGCAGGGTGACGGGCTGCTCGGCCGTGAACGCGCTGGCAGGAAGCTGCCAGTAGGCCAGCGACTCGTTGATCGGGCCGTCGAGCTCCAGCAGTCCGTCTTGCACGAGTTGCAGCGCCGTCATCGTAGCCACGGGCTTGCTCATCGAAGCCGACTGAAACAGCGTCTCGGTCGTGGCCGCGCGCCCGGCTTCGACGTCAGCGAGGCCATACGCCTTGGCCCAGGCAATTTTTCCTTGATCGATGACAGCGATGCTGACCGCCGGCACGCCGTGGAAGGCCATCCGCTCCTGCAACGTGGCCGGCGCTACGTCCCGGCCTACGACGCGCACCTTCGGCAGCAGGGCCGTTTCGATCTGTTGGATGACAGCTTCTGGCGTTGAGGGCTCAGAGTCCGGCTGTGCCCAGAGTGTGGGCGCGAGGAGTAGAATGAGGAGGCCAGCGAGGGGAAGGCGTGGATGTAAGGTCACGGGCAGGGTTAATCGAAGATTTCGTATCGGAAAGAAAAGAGCCGGTCGCCGGGTTTACCGTTGGAATCGACCCCGTAGGAGAGCATCTGCAACTTAGCAAATCCGCCATCGGCGAGCCGGAGTAAAAGCGTGCGGCCTGGAGCCGGGTTCACAACCCCGCCTCCCTCATAAATGTACCACCCGTTCCCAGAACCGGAGCACACGGCACGCGCTTTCCCGCGAGGGCATTCGCCTTCGCCGTCCGCGATCAAGTCGATCTCATCCGGGACTTCGGTCAAGTCTTCGAACTCGATATCGAGCAACGCGCCAGCCGCATCACCTGGGCCGCTCGATCCGCCGTTCAGTATGACGTGAATGCCCAGAAAGCCGATGTCCCAAGTGGACGAGGTTGAGTCGTCACGAACAACATCGTAAGGGCCGGCAACCAGGCTGTCGCCTCGAAGCGAGTAGAGCGTGAACCGCCCCTGATCTCCACCCATGCCCGGCGACCGGCTCGGCATGTTTTCGACAACGATGGATTGCGCCATAGCCGGCGCGGCCATCAGCAGAAATGAAACGAAAAGGAGAATGCGCATCGGACGTTGATTCTGGTGTAAGGAAAACGATTGCTGGCGGAGATGATCTGGGTGGTGTTTAGTGTTTGGTATTTAGTCTTTAGTTCTCGGGATGACCCGACGAGATCTGTAAGCCTGACGAGGTCTCTGACTTTGAGGTCATCTCCGCGTTCACCAAACCGTCAAAAACACTAAACACTGAACACTAAACACCAATCATTTCCGCGTAGGTGGCCTTGCCGGCAAGATCTTCGATGACCTGCCGCCAAGCGGGGAGTTCTACCTGGCCGGGCTTGCGCCGGCCGAAGAGCTGGATGATCGCGTGGCCTGAGGCGTCGTAGGCTTCAAGGGAGGTCACGTAGCCTGTGTCACCCGGCTTGACGACGGCCCAGACCGTCTCGATCTGTTGCTCGTCGAGGTGGAGATTGTACTTTGGGTCGAGCACGTTGTACCACGGGGCGTATTCCTTGAGCGTGCGGATCGTGCCCGTGTAAATCTGAATGCAGCCCGGATTGCCGACGAACGTCATCGTTTCGAACTGCTCTGCA
>JBCDHV010000687.1:0-1657 GCA_038749615.1 Bacteroidota bacterium | reverse complement strand
GCTGCTGGCAGGCTCGCCGCGTGCCGCAGATGTCCCAGCGCATTCCCCCACACCTCCCGGACCAGCCGCATCAACCGCCGCGCCACGACGGCCTCGTCTTCGACGATGAGGATATTCGCTTCGCTCATGTGGATAGGTTGAGAGGTGTCAGGGCAATAGGTGGGGGAGTTGCTTCGCTCTCGTGGAGAAGTGGAAAGGTGCCAGGTTGATACGTGGGGGACAAGACGAAGCGTCTGGCTGACCGCCAGAGATCAGGCAGAATGCTGCGCAAAGCTACTGTTTTTCAGCTCGTTCCCCACTCTCCAACCGTTCCCCCTTTCCACGACTCAACCTGAGCGAAGCGAACAACGACGCGCCACATACCGTCATGCAAGCCGGCGGTGAGGGTCCAGTTGGTGCCGAAGCTTTCGGTGAGGCGTGCGCGGACGTAGCGGAGGCCGGTGCCTTCGCGGTCGGGGTGGTCTGACGGGGCCGGATGCGGGGTGTCGAAGACGTAGCGAACGCGGCCGTCGGCGTGCGTAGCCGTGAGCCGAAACCGGACGGGCGAATCCGACGGGCCGGCCGTGCTATGCGTGATGCCGTTCTCGACGAGCGTATGGAATAGAGCCGGCGGGATGAGATCGGCCGGGCGAATGCCGGCGGTGTCCAGCTCGAAGACGATGTCGGTGCGGTAGCGCATCACGTCGAGCAGCGAGGCGCACAAGGCCAATTCGCGCTCCACCGGGATCAGGCGTTCGCCAGAGACCTCGGCCAGCAGGCGCAGCTCGCCGGCCAGTGCCTCGACGAACCGGACGCCGGCCTTGGGATCGCTTTCCATCCACTCGATGACTGACGTGAGCGAGTTCATCATGAAGTGCGGCTGGAGCTGTTTTTTCAGCAACTCGACCTCCAGCCGGGCCGAGGTAAGGCGTTCGGCTTCCAGGCGCTGGCGCTCGTCCCGGATTTGGCGGCCCAGCGCGGCCAGCAAGCACGCCACCAGGAATGCGAACGCAGGGAAGAAATAAGCATCGAGAAAGCCGAGCCCCGTCAGACTCAACGTTGCGGTGCATACCGCTACGCCAGCAAAGGCCCATCCTGCACCCGTTTTCCGGCGGACGAGCGCCCATCCCGTTGCCCCAAGCGCAACGGCAAGCCCGAGCCCGATCACAAACAGGCTTTTCGTATCGAACCCGGGGACGAAGAGCGCAGCGCCCATGCTGGCGATGAGGAGGCCGGCCCACCAACCTCTGCGTGGCACCCGAAATTGAACCAAGAACGTGCCGGCGAGCAAGAGCGAGACGAGTCCGGTCAGCCCGGTCACGAGCCAGAGGCGGACGATGTGTACATCCGTCGTGTACCCGAGCGCTTCTCGCCAGCTTTCGGCCATCAACAGGGCCACCACGCTGAAGCAGAGGCTGCTTACCAGCAGCAGCGTAAGCCGGCGGCGGTCGAGCCCGAAGAGCACGCCATAGAACACGCCGATGATCAGAAACCCACCCAGAAACACCAGGGGCATCAACCGAGACCGACGGTTCGCCATGGCCTGGTAGGAGCCGGCGTACGCCGAGTACACGTAGCCGACCAGAGACGCCGGCAGATGAAACGTCGAGATCCGCAAGGCCAAGAGGTGCCGGCCCGGTGCGGCGAGTGAGTCGGGCACTGGAATCGCGAGATCCAT
>JBCDHV010000686.1:0-1683 GCA_038749615.1 Bacteroidota bacterium | reverse complement strand
GGCCAAGCGGCCAGCCGGCTCTGGCGATGGTTCTTGACCTCGTATCAGTGACCGATTGCCTACCCCAACGACCCAACCATTTCCCATGAACCCCATCGTCTACGTGTCGCGCATCGTGCCCAGGTACCGGGTGCCGGTGTTGGAGCGCCTGAACGAGCGGTTGGATGGCCGGTTGGTGGTGTGCGCCGGAGTCCCGCCTGGCACCTCGTCGCTGAACACATTGACGGAGCAACGAGAAGCGCCGGCCTACCGCACGGCACCCGTGCAGAATCTGTGGCTTCGAGGCGAATCCTTGCATGCCCACCGAGGCCTGAAGCGCGCCCTGACGGCGCATGGCAAGCCGGCCGTCGTGCTGGCGGAAGAATCGCCCCGTTCGCTCACCCTGCCCTGGCTGCTACGCTATGCGAAACAGCTAGGAGCCGGCACGGCCATCTGGGGCCACTTCTCGTCGAACAACCGCCCGTTCGATCCCTCGCGCTGGCCTGACCGGTACCGCGTCTGGCTCGCCCGCCACGCCGATGCTGCGGTCTGCTACACCGACGGCATCCGCAATCTACTACGGCCTCATGTGCCGGCTGAAAAGCTCTTCGTCGCCCGCAACACCCTCGACACCGACCGCCTCTTTCGGCTTCGCGAGGGTCTCGAACGCGAGGGCCGAGAGGCCGTCCGCCGGCGGATCGGCATTCCAGAGGGGCATGCCGTGCTCTCGTTTATCGGCCGGCTGATCCCCTCGAAGGGCACCGAGTTGTTGCTCGACACCTTCGCCCAGATCCGCGCCCGGCGCCCGGCGACGCTCCTGATCATCGGCGATGGCCCGGAGCGCGAGGCGATGCAGCAACGCACCAGTTTTGAACCCATTCCCGACGTACATTTCCTGGGCGCGATGGCACGGTGGGAGCGCAGCGCTCCGTATTTGTTTGCCTCGGATGTAATGCTGATGCCTGGCTATCTAGGCCTGGCAGTCAACCATGCCTTCGCCTTCGGCGTGCCGGTCGTTTCACGGGAAGCTCCTGCCGGCATTCGGTTTCACAGCCCGGAAGTCGAATTTGTCGACGATGGCATCACCGGCCGGCTCGTGCCGTGGGCCACGCCCGAGGACCTGCCGGCTGCCGTTCAAGACGTTCTCACCCACCACGACCGCTACGCCGACGCGGCGCTAGACTATGCGACGAAGCACCTCAGTTTGGATGTCATGGTGGACGGGCTGGTGGACGCCATCCGGTACGCCGGCGGCTAGCCTTTCCGCAGCCCTCCTGCTGGCCGTATCGGCCGCTGCACAGCCGGTGGAGGTGAGCTTCAAGGCCTCCAGCCTGCCGGCCAATCCGCATGACGTGAGCGTGCGCGTCACCTTCGAGGGGTCCGACCCCTCGGGGGGTCCGACCCCCATCGCCGGCTTCTGGGACGGCGACTCCACCTACCGCGTCCGCTTTGCACCGCCCGACGCTGGGCGCTACCGCTACACGGTCGAGTCCTCGGATCCTGCGCTCGATGGGCAGACAGGCACGGTCGAGGCAGACACGCCGACGGGCAAGCCGTGGCTCGAGGTGCAGGGCCGGCACCTGGTGCGGGGCGGTGAGCCGGCGTTCTTGCTGGCCGACACCGCATGGGAACTGCCGCGCAATGCAACGCCTGAACAGGTGCTTCGCTACCTCGACGACCGAGCAGACAAGGGATTCGAAGCCG
>JBCDHV010000685.1:0-1705 GCA_038749615.1 Bacteroidota bacterium | reverse complement strand
TTCTTCGTGACCGGGGCGGCGATCATTTTGTATCTGAACCAGACGCCGCTCCAACCAAGGGAACGCGATTACTCGTTCGTAGCCAGCTTCTTTGCCTACAGTTTATGGATCGGCCTCGGGGCGTACGCGCTCATGGAAGCCGTCCGCGGCTTCGGAGCGAAGAACGAGGACGATGAAACCGCTGAGGTCCAAGAAGCCGGCGGGGGCCAACTGGCGGTCTATGCCGTAGCCGGCGCGCTCTTCCTGGCCGTTCCGCTCTGGATGGCCATCGAGAACTTCGACGATCACGACCGTAGCGGACGCTACATCGCCGTCGATTACGCCCACAACCTGCTCGAAAGCGTCGAGGAAAACGCCGTCGTCTTCACCAATGGCGACAACGACACGTTCCCGCTGTGGTACGCCCAGGAAGTCGAAGGCCTGCGCCAGGACGTGCGCGTCGCGTGCCTCTCGCTGATGAACACGGGGTGGTACATCAACCAGCTCAAGAACCAGTACAGCCGCGCCTCGACGCCGCTTCCCATCTCGTTCGCGGACGACCGCATCCCGGAGCTCCAACCCGTAGGCTGGGAGCCACAAGAGATTTCACTGCCCGTCCAGACCGAGCGATTGCTTGGCAGCAGCGAAGTCTTCGTGCCTGACTACGAGCGCGAGCAGATCCAAAGCCCGATGACGTGGCGGCTCGAAGGCCGGCCGTACTCGGAAGACTTCAACTTCCTGCACGTCGCCGACTTAGCTGCGCTCGATATCATCCGCACCAATGCCGCCAACGGCTGGGAGCGGCCGGTCTACTTTGCGAACACGACGGCCCAGTCGGGCCAGCTGAACCTGCAATCGTTCTTCCAGGCTGAGGGCCTCGCCTACCGCATCGTGCCAATCCAGCACGACCAAGGCATCGGTGGCCGCGTGGTGCCCGAGATTGCTCTCGACCGGTTCGACAAGTTCCGGTTCACCAACCTCAACGACCCGGACGTCTACTACGACGAAAACATCCGCCGGATGGTCGATAACTACCGGATCACCTTCGGGCACGCTGCCGAGCAAGCTGCCGCCAAGGGCCGGCCAGCCGACGCCCGGCGCGTCCTCGACCGCCTGATGACCGAAGTGCCGTTCGAGACCATCCCCGGCGACCTTTACTCGACGCTCATCCTGCGCCAAGCCTACGAGACGGTGGGCGACATAGAGGCGGCGATGGACATCTCGCGTGTCGCGGAAGATTACGTGCTTCAGGAAGTCATCGACGCATCGTCGAACAGCCAGATCAACAGCCTGATGCAATACGTAGCCGCGTTGCAGTTTGCCTACCTCGAAAACGGCAAATTCGACGAGGCCTCTGCCTTCACGCGCCGGCTTGCTGACGCCCTCGGAGACGAGACGCAATTCCAGACGCCGGAGCAGTTGGAGGACATCTACGGCCAAGTCTATTCCCGCCGGCAGCAAGTAGACTCTGCAGCCGCAACGCCGTGAACTTTCGTGTGGCAGAGTGGCAAGTGTGGCAGATGTGGCAAATGTAGTCTACTATGCTACAGGCAAGCCACACCTGCCACACAGCCACCTCTGCCACTCTGCTACACAGCCCCATGTTCACCTTCGACCAACCCGCCCTCGACCGGATCGCCGCTGTACTCGGTGTGCCGGCGAAGATGAGTGGCGCTCTAGCCCGCTTCCACCTCAACGATGAGGAAACGGGCCGGCGGATCACGCT
>JBCDHV010000684.1:0-1743 GCA_038749615.1 Bacteroidota bacterium | reverse complement strand
TCCGTCTCCGTCTTCCGCCTGTTTCAACGATTCGAGTATGGCACCTGCCGGCTCTACGCTCACTGCTACCTGCTCAGTACCAGACTGCCCCACAACCGCCCGGAGGGGAGCGTTGAGTTGAAACGCCTGCCGTACCGTATCCGCCTCACTCCAGCGGCCGGCATGCGGATACAACGCCAACGTGGTTCGGTGCTCGCCTTGGTCCGTGAACACGTTGGGATCGTCGAGAAACATGAACGGCGGATGCGGGGCGCGCGGGTCTGGATGAGTCGGGGTGCGGAGCAACGTGGTGCGCAGGACGTGGTCGCGCACATCGTGCCCGTACTTTCCGGTGTTCAAGAGACTCACGCCACCGCCGGCTTCGGAGAGGTCGATCCACTTGTGCCCGCAGACCTCGAATTTGGCCTGCTCCCACGACGTATTCCGGCTCGTGGGCCGCTCGATGGCACCGAACTGAATCTCGTACGTCGCTGAGGGCGCGTGCACGTCCACCGGATAGGCAGCCTTGAGCAGTACCCGCTGCTCGTGCCAGTCGAGCACCATGGGAAAATCGATCCGTGGGACGCTCCGGTACACGACGATGTCCTGCTGCAACGTACTGCCCGCCGGCGTTTCGAACCGAAGCCGGACGACCACCCGCACGGGCCCCTGCTCCACGACCGACCTCGACACGCAGCTCAACAGCTCCAACGGTTTGGTCTCGTACCAATCGTTGACGTCCCAGGCTTCCCAGTTATTGGGGCGGTCCTCGAACGTCTGGAGCACATTGGCCGGTGCGCGTAGCCACTCGCGTTCCAGGTCCAGATCGTATACAGAGACCAGCTCGCCGGCCGCGTTGATTTCGATGCGGTACCGGCCGGTCTCGATCATCTCTTCCGAAGCGCTCAACGGCTCGATATCCACCGGCTCGCCAGGCTCCAGTCGATACGTAGCCGTCCCAAGCGCCGGCACGGCGGCCTCGAACCCGATCACGCCCGGCTGATCGGCCACGAATTGATAGGCCACTTCTTCCCCATCGCTATTCACGAGCCTAAACGGGCGACTATGCGCCGGCACCTCAGCCTCGACGTAGTCCACCACGTCCCAGCCGTGCTCATTGAATACCGTGATCGCGCCTTCGTCTGCCTCCGTCACGGCTTCGCACGCAGCGTCCAGGAGGGCACCGCCAAGCTGCTCGATCTCGGTGTAGGTCGCGTGGACCTCGGGATAGGCTTCCGGAATGCTGGTTCCAGGGAGGATGTCATGAAACTGATTGAGTAGCAGCGACTTCCAGGCGGCCTTCAGCTCTGGGGCCGGGTAGGCGCTCTTCCCCATCAGGCAGGCAAGCGACGAGCGAATCTCTGCGGCGCGCAGCAACAACTCGCCGTGCCGGTTGCGGCGCTTGACCTCGGCGTGCGTGGTGAGCGTCCCTCGGTGGAATTCGAGATAGAGTTCACCCTTCCAGACCGGCAGAGGCTGGCCGTACCGTTCCGCCGTCGCGTCAGCATCGGCTCGGATGGCTTCGATGGCCTCATCGACGCGGCTGAGCCGGCAGCGCGGAAACCCAGGCGCATCGGCGAGCCGGCGGCCGAGCTCTACGTCCTCCCGAACCGGACCGCCCCCGCCGTCGCCGTAGCCGTACAAGAACAGGAACGACGTGCTGACCTCTTTCGACGGATATCGGTCGTAGAAACGCCGGATTTCCTCTGGATACGTCCGAGCCACATAAACTTGCGGGAAGATGCACCGGATGCGCGACCCGTC
>JBCDHV010000683.1:0-1763 GCA_038749615.1 Bacteroidota bacterium | reverse complement strand
CGCCCAGCGTCGGGCGGTGCGAAGCGGACGCGGTAGGTGGAGTCGCCGTCCCAGAAGCCGGCGATGGGGGTCGGACCCCCGGAGGGGTCGGACCCCTCGAAGAGGACGTGCACGCTCACGTCATGCGGATTGGCCGGCAGGCTGGAGGCCTTGAAGCTCACCTCCACCGGTTGTGCAGCGGCCGAAACCGTCAACCAGCACGCAGCGAACAGGTATGCACAGCGTCTAGCCATCGGTCACGACGAATGAGCCAGTCACGCGCCGGCCGGCGAGGTCTAGGGCGTACACGTAGGTACCCGGTCGCATCGTCCCCAGCTGCACCTGATGGGTTCCTGCCGGCAAGACCGTTTCGGTGCCCGAGACGCGCCGGCCCAGGACATCGAACACCGTGAGGCGGACCGTGCTGGCTTCCTCCAGATCGAGCCAGAGACGGGCGTCTCCAGCCGAGGGATTCGGTGCGACGTTGTGGCGAATGGCAGCCGGTATGCCGGCCTCCGTGCTCACTGCCTGGGGCCGGCCGAGCACCAGCAGGGCGTCGCCTGTTCCGGGGCGCACGAACGTGCTGGACGATGAGGCCTGCCGAAGCACCGTGGCGGTAACGGGATGGAGCCAGTGCGCCTCCGCATAGGCCGTGGGAAGATCAAGCGCGAACGCACGAACGCCAGCCGGCACGTAGGCCAGCATGTGCGTTTCGTTCGAGGCGACGACGACCCGCCCTGTGCCGTCGATCGAGCGGATCCGTTCGGGTTGCGGAACGAGCGCGTGAACATCGTAGGCTTCGAGGATTTCTCGGATCTGCCCCACTTGCTGTGACCCCTCGAAGGCAAGCGACGGAATGGCGAGCCGGCGTGGCCAGTAGGGCCCTGGGGCGCGATCCGTCGACCACTGCCAGACGCCGTTGGCCCCGTATCCAAATCCAGCCGTTCCGCCACTGAGGACGCTCTCGTAGAGGGCCTGGCGGACATCCAGAGGCGTGATCCGGTGCGCGCCGGCAGCGGTGGTATCCCCGGCTAAGTCCCAAAAAGACGCAAACAAGTCCTCATAATTCGCCTCGCCGTTCATCACGGGCTTGACGGGCTCCTGCTTGAATCCGTTGAGCCCACCGACGCTCGCGTAGTAGCCATCCACGACGTGAGACGACTGGTACATGTGGAAGTCGATCCACGGCGCATCCGGGAAGAACTCATACGACGATTTGAAGCCACCGGGATGAATGGTAACGAGATGCCGGCCGCCACTCGCCTCGTCGATAGTCTCGCCAAACGCGGTCCAAAACGCCCGCCGTTCCGGGGTGTCGTAGCTGTTGTCTCCGCCGGCGAGCCAGAGCACGTCGTGGCCGGCGTACCGGGCCCCGTAGTAGCGCGCGATGCGCAACGTTTGCGCCTCTGTGTAGGGCTGCGTCACCCAGGGAAAGGCGTGCAGTTCCATCTTCCCCGCCCACACCGGCACGATCCCGACCGTGAGACCTCGCCGGTTGGCCTCCGTGATCACGAAGTCGAGAAAATCGAAGTACCGAGGGTTCAGGATGTCGAACGTCTCGTCGAGCATGTACGGCTCGCCGGCATGGTTCTGAACGACAATGCCGGGTGTGAAGGCGTAGTGGGAATCTCCGACGATAAACACGGCTTCGAATCCCTTGTCTGCTCGGTCGTCGAGGTAGCGAAGCACCTGTTCAGGCGTTGCATTGCGCGGCAGTTCCCATGCGGTGTCGGCCAGCAAGAACGCCGGCTCACCGCCCCGCACCAGGTGCCGGCCCTGCACCT
>JBCDHV010000682.1:0-1783 GCA_038749615.1 Bacteroidota bacterium | reverse complement strand
GCGATCGTGGCCGAACTCCTGGGCTCGCACCAGATTGCCGGCGGAGGAGCCGCGCCGCCAGAACAGATCGTGCCGCACAAGATGTACTTCGATCTCCTCCGCGAGCGCGGCGTCAAGATTTCGTCGCAGTGGCAAGACGCAGAAGTGGCCGCCTGACCGCCTGGCACTCACGAATAGAGCTTTGCGATACCGGTGATGTTCAAACCGGCGTGACCGTTTTCGGCTGCCCGCTCGAATTGTGCCCCGGTGGCTCGTGTGATCGGAAGATCTGCGCCCTTGGCAACCGCTGCCGCAACAGCATAGCGGAGGTCTTTGGCGACGAGCTCAATCGGAAACAATGGGGCGAATTTCTCGGCTACCATCAACCCGCCGAGAAGCTTCGCTGCCGGACTCGTGACCGCAAGGCCAGAAAGCGTACCGACAGCGTTTTCAGAGGCAATACCTTCTGCGCGCAAGTATCCAAGGAGTTCGGCCAACAGGCCGGCTTGCGCAGCGAAGAGCGTGTTCACGGCGAGTTTCATCGCCGCGCCAGCCCCAACAGGACCGATGTGATGCGTGGCGGCTGCAAACGCGCCAAACACGTCGCCTAGCGCATCGATATCCTCTGCCTCGCCGCCGGCCAGGACGGTCAGGAGGCCTTTCTCTGCATGCGGGCGCGTCCCAACGACGGGGGCATCGACGAATCCAACGCTGTGCGGACTCAGCCGGCTCGCGAGCCGGCGCACGTAGTCCGGCGTCAGCGTACTCATTTCCACGACGCGGGCACCGGGCTTCATGGCGTCCAGCACGGCATCGGCGAACACCGCGTTCGATGCGGCATCGTCCCGCACCATACTGATGACGACATCAGCATCGCGGACGGCGTCTTCGACGCGCACGGCTACGCGTGCCCCCTGGTCTTTCAGCGGAGCCGTTCGCTCGTGCGTGCGGTTGTAAACAGTGAGCGAAAAGCCCGCCTCGATCAGCCGGCTCGCCATCCGGCTGCCCATTGCGCCGAGGCCGATCCAAGCAATGTGTGGGTTTGACATGAGGAATCAGGTTGAGGTGAGTAAGTGGACCCAAGTTCACGCCTACCTCCTCCCCAGACCTTAACCCATGTTCAGAACCATCGGGACATCCCTGTAATCCTGGTCACTGCTCCCGCCGAACCCGCGACAAGTGGACATCCGTCACGCCGAGATACGAAGCCACGTGGTAGAGCGGAACCCGCTGCGCCAAGTCGGCATGGGTCTGCATGAACGACTCGTACCGTTCCCGCGCTGATTCGAGTAGCAGGCTCCGCGTGCGCTGTTCCTTGTGTGCCAACAACTGAGCCGTGAGCCGGCGGGTGAACCGCTCGTACGCCGTGTCCGACTCCACGAGCCGGCTAAACGCGTCGTACGGGGCGGCGAGCACCCGGGTGGCCTCCAACGCCTGCACGCCGTAGTCGAATGACGTGCCGAGCACGGCGGCCGCCAGAGGCCCAGCAAAACCACCTTCGCCCACGAACGCCTTGTTCGATTCGCGCCCGTCGTCCGTCGCATAGTAAAACCGCAACAAGCCCGAAACGACGAACAGCACGTCGTGCCCGCCGGCTCCGGGCAGGGTCACATGCGCACGCGCGCCGTAGTGCCGCGCCTGGAAAAGCCCCACGAGCCGCTGCGTTCGCTCTGCATCGAGTGGCGTAAGACGGTGGATGGCCTCAGCCAACGCAGCTTGGGCATCTGTCTGCGGGGAAACGTCAGGCATGAGCGTTCTAGAATTTCGATCCGTACGCTCGGACGACCTGCCCGCTGAGCGCGTC
>JBCDHV010000681.1:0-1789 GCA_038749615.1 Bacteroidota bacterium | reverse complement strand
TTGGTAGCTTCCGCCTTTCCAGACGGCATTGAAGCCCTGCTGCCACGCGCCGACCACCCGTGCCGTTTCCTCGGCAGACCGGCCTTCGATGGGTAGGTTGGATTCGAGGAGGTAGCGAGCGTTCTCCTTGTCGTCGACCCCGCTCACAGAGATCCAGAAGGCGATAGACGGCTCCGCCTGGATGGCAAGGGGCGCGATCCAGCCGGCCCGGCTGATGCCCCAGAGCCCGATCTGCGCAGTGCCGGGCAGGCCGGTCGCTCGGAGCGCCTGGACTGCTGCCACGACCTCTGGCGCTGCTCTCGACTGGCTGATTGACGTCGAACGTGCCCTCGCTCTGCCCGCATCCCGGCTTGTCCCAGACGAGCACGCTGAGCCCGGTTTCGGCGAAGCGACGCCGCAGGCCGGCGTACCAGTTCTGCTCGACCACGTTCGTCTCGCCGTATCCATGCACAAGGATGATCGTAGACACCGCCGGCTGGCCGACCGGCCTGTCGAGCAGGCCCACGAGACGGTTGCCGTCGGCCTCGAAAGAAAACGTCTCGGTTTCAAGCTGGCCTGTTCCAGATGCAGTGTTCTGAGCAGGGCAGGGCAGGCCGGCGAACAGGGAGACGAAGAGAATGAGCGTTTTGAGAATCAGCAGGAAGTTGCTGCGTCGGGACATCATTTGCCGAGGTCGGAAAGGCTATGTACACACGTGGATCCTACCAGACGGAAGCCGAGCCCCGTAGTTACTCATCACCGGGCTTATGAAGCCGAAACACGGCCTCTACTTGGAGTTGCGGACATAGGTGAGGACTGGGTCTTTGCCGGCTAGGAAATCCGAGAAGCGCGGCTCGATCCGCCGGTCGGGCTGGATGGTGGTGCGGTCTCCGTTCATGTAGCCAAAAAACGCAGTCGAGTGCGCGACCACCTGGCCGGACCCTGGGAGCCGGAAGACCTTCACTTCGCCAAAGTGGCTCGGTGCCCCGCCGGTTGGTGTGCCCACGAACTCCGCGCCCGTCATCAGGCGAAAGTCCATCGCGTTGATCACGGCCGAGGAGAACGTCTGCTCAGACAGCGCCACTACGATCCGGCGGGGCCGCAAGCTGTCGGGTAGGGCAGCAATGCGCTTGGCGAACGCCGTGCCTTGAGGTGAACTGCCTCCGCTGTTGGCTCGGAGATCGAAAACGAACGTGTCGACGGGCTTCGAGCGGAGCCGCGTCAGGACGCGGTCACTGAATGCTTCGAAGGAGGGATACGCCGCAGCGTCGGACGCGTCGCCGAACCGTTCTTCCAACTCCCGGCCCCAGCACGAGCTGTACTGCACCATGTAGATCTCGCTGCCCACGTCGATGTCCCGAACGATCAGCGCGGGGTCTTCCTCGCCGTGGTTGATCCAGGTCGGATGCCCGATCTTTTCGGATAGGTACACCAAGCGATTGATCTCCGCTTGGCCTGGAAGAGGCGCGATGACAACGCTTCGCTGTTCGCCGTTTTCGTCTTCCAATCGCAGTGTGACCCCATCGTCTATGTTGGCACCGAGGTAGCGGTGGAGTTCTGCAAGCTTCAGGAAAACAGGGAAGCGTTTCGCCGCAAAATGCTCGCGCCCAGAGGCGACGAACCGGGCCATCTCCACCCTCAGCTCGTCGATGCTCCGGCCTTCGACCGCTACGACGCGCATGCCCAGCAGGGCCTCGTGCTCTGGGTAGGCTCCGGTGATGAACGTGCCTTCCTGAAACAGGGCAAACTCGAACGGAAGCTGGTTCCGGTAGTCGAATTCGTCCAGGAAGGTGGCGTTCGTGTGAGGGTC
>JBCDHV010000680.1:0-1804 GCA_038749615.1 Bacteroidota bacterium | reverse complement strand
TGTGGGGAGCGTTCGGGGGGCTGCTGCCAGACTTAGACATTCTGGCGTATCCCTTTCTCGATACGGTTGGCGAGTTGTACGTGCACCGCGGGTTCACCCACGGCGTGTTGTTTCCCTTCATCGCCGCTCCTCTGCTGGCCTGGCTGGCTGTCCGCATACATGGCAGCGAAAACGCCGGCTTCAAACGGTGGGTCGCGCTCTTCTTCCTGGCGATCCTGACGCATCCGATTCTCGATGCCCTTACGGTCTACGGGACCGGGTTGCTCGAACCGTTTTCGACGTACCGGGTGGCGTGGAACAGCATTTTTATCATCGATCCGGCGTACACCGTCCCGCTCTTTATCGGGTTGGCCGTGGCCGTCTTCTCGCCGAAAACGAGCCGGCGGCGGCGCTTGGCGATCAGTATCGGGTTTGCGCTGAGCACGTTGTATCTGGCCTGGGGGCTGGTGGCGAAATCGCTGGTGCACGAGCCATTCGAGTCGGCCGCAGAGGCCCAGGGCATCGACGCGGTACGTATGATGACGGTGCCCATGCCGCTCAACTCGATTTTGTGGCGGGCTGTGGTTGAGGATACGGAGGGGAACTACCACGTGGCCTTTCATTCGCTGCTCGACGACCCGGCCCGGCCCATTCCGTACAGCCGCATTGAGGGCCGGCATAGCTTGATCGAGCCCTGGCACGGCACGCGAGGCACCGAGGCCGTTCGGTGGTTTTCCAAGGGCTGGTATGCCGTCGAGCCCAGCGAGACCGTCCCGAACACCTATGCGGTGTATGACATTCGGTTTGGCCGGTTTGGCTTCAATGATGGGCCGTGGGTATTTACCTTCGAGTTGAGCCGGCCCACCCCGGACGCTCCCGTTACGCTCTCGCAACGCCCCCAAGGCACCGGCGATGCCGACCTCGGCGACACCTTCGCCCAACTCTGGCAACGCATCCTGGGCAACTAAATCCCCGATTTGTTAAATCGGGGATCTCCTTCCCTCGCTCGTATGACGTTTGAACGACTGCGCGACCACGCGCTCGCCAAGCCTGAAACCACTGAAGACTTTCCGTTCGATGAGCATACGCTCGTTTTCCGCGTGCGGAGAAAGATGTTTGCGCTCATCGGGCTGGAGCGGCGGCCGCTGGCGGTAAACCTCAAATGCGACCCCGAACTCGCTGCCGAGCTGCGGGCGCGGTACGAAGCCGTCCAACCCGGCTACCACATGAACAAGCGGCATTGGAACACCGTGACGCTGAACGCCGGCCTTCCTGATCAGGATCTCCTGAAGCTCCTCGATCACTCGTATGATCTCGTGGCGGCCTCCCTCAAACGTGCCGACCGAGACGCCGTGCAGACCGCCGGCTGGGCGCCGGTACCCGTGTCGGTAGACGATTTCGAGTAGGCCGTAGCGACGTGACGCCACCTCTCCGAGCAGGCCTCCCGCTTTGCGCGTGTGCATCGAAAATCGAAAAACCTTCCACGTTTCGCCCGCTTATCTTCCCGGCGTCATTCCTTCCCTCTCTTCTCCTCCCCTTTTATCGCCGATCGCCAGTCTGTTATGATGCGTACACTGGGCGTTGGATGTGTATTGGTGCTGATGGCCGTACCGGTGTTCGGGCAGGTCCTGCGTAGCCAAGCGGTCGCGCCGGCTCTGGACGTTGACACCCCTCTCAACGCGGACAACCGCGAGGATCAGAAGCTGCGGCAGTCGTTGCTCATCGGTGGGCTTACGGTGTCTGCCGTGGGGTATGCGTACTTCTCCTTCCAGTTCAACCAGGCCCGGAAGATCTCCGAAGAAGCCGCGGATGCCTACCGGGCCGA
>JBCDHV010000679.1:0-1831 GCA_038749615.1 Bacteroidota bacterium | reverse complement strand
TTATTTACATCGACGAGATCGACAAAATTGCCCGCAAGGCCGACAATGCGTCGATTACCCGGGAAGTCTCGGGCGAAGGCGTGCAGCAGGCACTCCTGAAGATTCTCGAGGGTACCACGGCCGGCGTACCTCCCAAGGGCGGGCGGAAGCATCCGGAGCAGAATCTTATTAACATCGATACGAAGAACATTCTCTTCATCTGCGGCGGCGCGTTCGAGGGCCTTCCCGAAGTCATTGCTCGCCGGCGCAATACCCGGACGATGGGCTTCTTCCATAACGCCGAGGGAGCCGGCCAGGTCGAGAGAGACGATCCGGCACTGCTGCGGTACGTGGAGCCCGACGACCTGCTTCAATTCGGGCTCATCCCCGAGTTCATCGGCCGGCTGCCCGTGCTTGCTGCGCTTGATCCGCTGTCCGACAGCGCCATGATGCGCATCCTCACCAAGCCGCGAAACGCGATCGTCCGGCAGTACCAGAAGCTGTTTGCACTCGACGGCGTCGACCTCGTCTTTGAGTCTGATGCCTTGAACACCATCGTGCAGCGGGCGAGGGCGCTGGGCACCGGCGCGCGTGGACTGCGTTCGGTCATGGAGCGGCGGATGCTCGACGTGATGTTCGACCTCCATTCGACGCCAAACATTGCGTCCTGCCGGATCACCTCGGATACCATCGAGACGGGGGCACCGCCGGTGTATGTGACGCACAAAGCCTCGGCTTGACGGTTCGGCGGCCGAGCCGTTCTGCGACTGCTCGCTCCCATGCCGCCCAACGCTTCAACCAGCGCCCATCCCATGTCCCGCCTACGTGACTTCCTGGACCGGTTTGTCCGCGGCCTGCGGTACTACGTGGGGAATGTTGCGCAACGGTTTTTTACCGAGGATGTCTTTCTCTGGAATGGGGCGATTGCATTCAAGGTCCTCGTCACGTTCCTGCCGCTGACGTTTTTGTCGGTAGGCATCTTCAGCCGGTTCGTGGGCCGGGAGCAGGTGTTTTCCGGGATTGTGGACACGGTCAAGGCGCTGTTTCCGAGTTCTCAGAGCGAAGACGTGATCGAGGCCGTCTTGGCATTTGCTGAGGCCAGCGACACGGTAATCGGGATCGGCTCTGTGGCGTTGCTCGTGGTGGTGGTGACGCTGTTCAGCACGCTTCGGAACGTGCTCGAAAACATCTTCCGCTACCGGGACGATCATGAAGGCCGAGGCTTTCTCTGGGGCTATCTGATTGATCTCCGCTTGGCCTTCGTGAGCAGTTTGCTTTTCCTCTCTTCGATTGGCTTGACGGTGGGGGTGCGGATGGTCCGCCGCTGGGGACTCGGCGTCATTGCCGAATATGGCCAGCAAGGCGGGCTATTTTTTGCGCGGCTCTGGATCACGCTGGGAACGTACGGGAGTTATCTGATCCCCCTGCTGGTGACGTTCCTGCTGTTCTTTTCGATGTACTACCTCACGCCTAAACCTCGGCCGGCCATCCGAAGCGCGCTCGTGGGAGCCGGCGTGACGGCCTTCTTTTGGGAGATCGCCAAGAACGCCTTCACGCTCTACGCGCAGTACGTAGGTCGCTTCGACCGGTACGGAGATATGCTGACCGAGGGCGAAGGTGCTGCGGCCCTCGGGCAAGTCTTCGGGCTCGTGCTGGCGCTCGTGTTCTGGGTGTACTACTCCAGCCTCGTGTTCATCATCGGAGGCATGGTCGTGGTGCTTCACCAATCGGCTCGCCAAGCGGAAGAAGCTGAGAGCACGCTGCCCGCCGTTGCGCCTGAAGACGAAGCCGGCGACGTAGAACGGACCCTCGGCGGCGAGTATGTTCGCTCTGCGGCCGTGGAAGAATGAGG
>JBCDHV010000678.1:0-1832 GCA_038749615.1 Bacteroidota bacterium | reverse complement strand
GCTCGCCGCGTGCTCCGGGCGGCCCTGCAACGCGCCCGCCGGCACCTGTCGACGCGCCACTTCGGCATTGCCCGCCTGTCCGACACGAGCACGGAGGAGGCCGCGGCGTACGTCCAGACCCTTGCCGAACTCGTCCGCCAGCAAGGCCCACCCGGGAGCCGGACGTACTACATCTCCGAGTTCGTCGAGTCCGATGTGCTCGATTCGCTGGTCGATCTCGTCCTGCTCGATGCTCGCGATGAGGACAATCCGGCCAACCGTCTCCGCCGGTGGAACGAGGCCCAAACGTCCCCGGCTGGCTTGCTCCTGGGGTCGTGGATCGACCCAGACGCGGAGCCGGGCTATCGGGTGCCTGGTTCCGAGGAGTACCAAGCCCGCTACCTCGAAAACAAGCTGCGCACGGTGCTCTATGGGAATGTAGAGCCGGCCGTCGTGTTCGTGGACGGTTGGCGGGATGCGACGGCGTCCCGGCTCTCGGTCCGGCACGATTGGTCGGAGCCATACATGCGCCGGTACGGATTGTACGGGGAGAACCGGGCGCGGCCGGCCCTAGACGTAGTTCGCGGCCTTTACACGGGCGAGCAAACGGTTTTTGCCCTGCCGCCGGGCGACGAGCAGGAAGATCCACAGGGCTGGTTCGTGCTCATTGGCTGGGCGGTGGTGTTGCTGCTTGGCGGACTGTATGCCTTACCGGCTCGGCTCGATCACATCCTGCGGCGCTTCTTCGTTTCGCACAGCTTCTACATCGAGCTCATCCGGCGTGGGAGAGCCGTGCAGATGAGCACTAGCCTGATCGTGCTGGCGTGCCTGAGCGTGTGCGTTGGCATCATCGGGACCGTTGCGCTCGAACTCGTCAGCCCAACGGCCACGTTTGCGGCCTTGTTCGATGCCTTGCCGGTGGCCCTGCAACGGCTGATGCTAGCCCTGGTGGATCGGCCGGCCGTTGGCATCGTGCTGATTGCGCTGCTGTACGGACTCCGTATCGTGCTCTGGGGCATCCTACTCGTTGCACGAAGTGGTCTACGCAGCCGGCTCGGGTTGGCGCCGGCACTGATGTTGGCACTGGCGCCCCGGTGGCCACTGATCCTCCTGATGATCGCCGCTCTCGTCGCCTTGACGACCAGTTACGCACCTTCTCTCATCCTGGCCATCGTGCTTCTCTGGCTCGTCGTAGAAACCGTCGCGCACAACACGACGCTCGTCGATTACGCCAAGACGTTGCGTCAGCCCGTCGTCCCCTCGCTGCTTCGCGGCTGGTTGATCAGCCTCGTGGTACTCGGGGGCGTCCTAGCCGCCCTCTACTTCGCTGCCGGCCCCGATGAAGTCACGTTCGCGTGGCGGAGGGTGCGGTTAGGTGGTTGATGGTTGGGCTGTTGGGTGGGGCGCTCCTATGCTCGCAGCGAGCGGGCAGCACAGGTAGGCTGAATGGTCTGGACCAGTGTCCCACCGTTCTGCTGTTCTTCTGGATGCCTCTGAGCGCAAACAATCTCCCCTACCCAGCAGCCCACCCTCCCAACCATGAAACTAGTAAAACGTCTTCGCGATGAACCGGATAGCCAGCGCCATAACGGCCGAATAGATGACGTATGAGACGAGGTACGCGAACAGGGCTTTGACCACCGACCAGATCTTCCGGCCAAAGGTCTGATAAGACGTGACGATGATCACGAGGAAATAGAACAGGAACGATGCGAACAGGATAAAGACTGGCATCGTGGAGGGGGCTAGCGGAAGCAACGGGTAGGCAAAGGCCGCGATTCCGCTGAGCATCATGACGTGTCCGTACGTAAACAGCGTGTAGACCGAGATTTCCGCTAGATTGAGCCCGCTCT
>JBCDHV010000677.1:0-1843 GCA_038749615.1 Bacteroidota bacterium | reverse complement strand
CGGCTTGCGAGACAACAGCTGCATCCGCTGTTTCTTTGCGATGAAAGCCGACCTGAGGGCGAAGGCCGGGTGGTACAGACGGGAATTTGGCGTAGCGCCGGATTTCAAGGCGGGCCTTCACGTTGGTGAGGTCACCACCGGTGAGATCGGTGCGCTCAAGAAAGAGATCATCTTCACGGGAGATGTCCTCAATGCGACGGCGCGAATCCAGGGCTTGTGTAACACGCATGAGGTCGATCTCCTTGTTTCAGGAGAGCTCGTGAGCCGGCTCCAGTTGAACGGGGGAGCAGACGTGGAGAGCCTCGGGCAGTGTGTGCTGCGCGGGAAGACCCAGCGGGTAGAGCTTCACACGATCAGGTCGCTCGAAGTTGGCTGAGATAGTCTCCACCCCAGGAAGGCGCGTGCTCGGTCCAATGACGCCGCCTCCGTTGCGCCGCCTCGGTCACGCCCGTGTATCCCGCCGATGCTAGACGCCGAAGTGCGTCAGCGTGCTCCGTTTGTCCGAAGGCCGGCGTATTCTGTCCCTCGTTCCAGCCTCACGCCCCGAGCCCTTCACGGTTGGGTGGCTACCTCCAACCATGCTGCCGCGCTGCGGCCTCTTCATCGATCCTCATGCGAACTCTCTTTCTCGTTCTCGTATCGCTGTGGATGTGCCTCGGGGTACAAGTAGATGCCCAGAACAGCGATCCCGATTCGGCTCGCGTCGTGACCGAGGACATCGAGCGGTTCTGGCAGGCTTATGACCGTCTCGGGCCTGGCGCGAGTGAGCAGGACAGCCTCCGCGCGTTCTTCGAAGGCTACTACCTGCCGGCGAGCCCAGGACTGCGGGATTTCATCCAGTACCGGATGGGGAGCCTCTACGACTTCATCGACCAGATCAACGCGCATCCCAAATACTACGCCTCAATCCGGGAGTCGACACTCCGGGCAGCCTCGTTTGACGAGGAGATTCGGGCCGCGTACCACGCCCTTGATTCCTTGTACGGCGAGGCCGTCTTCCCCGACACCTACCTTCAGATCGGGGTGATGAACTCCGGTGGCACCTACACCGACGACCGGCTCCTCATCGGGGCGGAGATGTACGGGCTCACGCCGGAAACGCCGATGGACGAGCTGAGCGATTGGCATAAGGCGGTCCTGAAGCCGGTCGAGGAGATCCCGCACATCGTTGCGCATGAACTCGTCCACTACCAGCAGCAGTACCCGGATTCCGTCCGCACGCTGCTCTCCCAGTCCGTCCGGGAAGGCGCAGCCGACGTGATCGCCGAGATCATCTCAGGCCAACATGTCAACGCGCACGTTCACGTGTGGGCAGACCCGCGTGAGCCGGAGTTGTGGGTGGAGTTCAGAGAGCGAATGGATGGAGACGATTTCTCTGGCTGGCTCTACGGTGGAGACCGCGAGGCCGGCCGCCCGGCCGATCTCGGGTACTGGATGGGGTACAAGATCGTGCGGGCGTACTACGACCAGGCCGACGACAAGCGGGCGGCCATCCGGGACATCCTCACCATCGACGACTTTGGAGCCTTCCTCGCCCAAAGCGGCTACGCCTCACGGTTCGGCGAGTAAGCCCTACGGAATTCGCCGAGGCGAGCCAAGAGGAGTAGCGTGTTCAGCTTGTGGTCAGCTTCGTGGCTGCCTCGCTTCGTGAATAAGAACATCGCAGCCTTGGCAAGTTGCGAGCGGTCGGTCTGGAGAAGCGAGTCGCGGGGTTGGGTTCGGCGAGGGACGCCGGCCGCGTTCTAGATTGGGTGTCCTGACGTGCCGGACCCTGCACGGCTGCCAGACGACCCACGCGCGCACTCGCTTCGTCCGGGCGACGAAAAGACCACACTGCCAGTTG
>JBCDHV010000676.1:0-1844 GCA_038749615.1 Bacteroidota bacterium | reverse complement strand
TGCGAAGTACCATGTGGAAGGCCTCGGCACGTTCGGGGCGCACGTGACCTTCTTCAACCTCGGTGAAAACGAGGCGCGTGACGAGTTCAACAACCCGATCGGCACGTTCCGCAGCTACGACCTCGCCGTGGGTGGCTCGTATGGATTCAAGCTGAGCAACAGGCTTGCGCTCGGTACGGGCGTGCGGCTCATCTACTCGAACCTCGCCCCTGGTCAAGTCGTTGGCTCGCAGGAAACCAAGGCCGGCGTCTCCGTCGGTGTCGACCTCTCGGCGCTCTACAAAACGGGCTACTTCAAGATGGGGAGCATCGACAGCGAGCTCTCCGCTGGCTTGAACCTCAACAACATGGGGCCGACGATCCAGTACTCGGACAGCGACCAGTCTGACCCCATCCCGACCAACCTCCGGTTTGGCTGGGCCTACAAGATGCAGTTCGACCAGTACAACTCGCTCACCTTCTCGAACGACTTCACGAAGCTGCTCGTCGACCGGGACTCCACCGGCGCGAAGCCGTTCTACGAGGCCATCTTCTCCTCCTGGAAGTCGATTGATGTCAACACGGGCACGCCTGACGATCCCAACGTCGAAAGCCTCGGTGTGCTCTCGCAGCTCACGGTCGGTCTTGGGGCCGAGTACTGGTACAATGACCTCTTCGCGGTCCGCGCCGGCTACTTCTACGAGAACCCCAACAACGGGAACCGCGAATTCCTGACGCTCGGTGCCGGCATCCGGTACAACATCATCGGCGTCGACTTCTCGTACCTCTTCCCGTTTGAAGAAAACCACCCCCTCGCCAACACGATCCGGTTCTCCATCCTCGTTGGCCGAGGCGCTTGAGTGTGGATGAGTTGAGGAGTTGTCAGGTGGATGCGTGGCGGAGCAGGCGTTGCTCGTGAGATCTTTGCGTATGTCGAAGCAGAACAGCCGCCACTCTTCTACACACCCGCGTGGCTTCTCCTCAACTCTTCTACTATGCCTCGCCCTGCTGGCCGCACTGTCCCTGCCGGCTTGGGCGCAGCAGATCACCCGGCCGGCACCGGCGGTGGTTGACGTGGTGGCCCTGCGGGTCGAGTTTCAGGCGGATACGACGCGGTTCACGACCGGGACGGGCCGCTTTGATGAGGAGATCTACGGCGGGCTCGAAGCCACGATCGATCCGCTTCCTCACGATGCCGGCTATTTCGAGGCGCATCTCAGGTATCTCGAAGGCTACGTAGACCGGGTATCCGGCGGCCAGACCGTCGTCCGGACGCATCTAGTGCCGGAGATCATCGAGGTCAGCGAGGTCATGGGGGCCTACGCGCCCACTGGGCCTAACTCGGAATCCGACGAGGAAACGGCAAAACTGGCCCGTTTGGTTGAAGAAGCCTGGGCGCTCGCGGACCAGCAATCGAGCTTCGAGACGGCCGGCTTCGACCCAGCCACGACGTTCTTCGTGCTCTTCCACGCAGGAGCCGGCCGCGATGTCGAACTCATCGGGACGACGCTCGACAAGACGCCGGAAGACATCCCGTCGCTCTACTTCGATCAGCGGGCGCTCACCCGGTTGATTCCTAGTAGCACGGTCCAGTTCAAAGGGCTGCCGGTCACCAACACGGCGGTTCTTCCAGAGACCGAGTCGCGCCTTGGGTTCGACTTTATTTCGGATCAGGCCTTTTTGCTGGAGCTATCGACGAATGGCCTGCTAGCCGCTTCGTTCTTCAACTATCTGGGCGTGCCGGATCTGTTCGACACGTCGGAAGGGCAGAGCGCCATCGGGCCGTACGGGCTGATGGATCCGCTGGGGATTTTTGCCTACAACGGCCTCTTTGCTCCTGAGCCGAGCGCGTGGACCAAGCTGTTT
>JBCDHV010000675.1:0-1852 GCA_038749615.1 Bacteroidota bacterium | reverse complement strand
CGTGGTGCCACGTTTCACCGCATTGGGCGAGGTGGCGACATTACCTATCACGGCCCTGGCCAACTCGTCGGCTATCCGATCTTAGACCTCGACCGGTTCTTTACGGATCTAGGCCGCTACCTCCGCACGCTCGAAGAGTGCGTCATTCATGTCTGCGCGAGCTATGGCATCGACGCCGGCCGGGTCGACGGCCGAACGGGCGTGTGGGTAGGCCCGGACGAGCGTGGGCCGGAGCGCAAGATCTGCGCAATGGGCATCCGCTGCAGCCGCTGGGTGACGATGCACGGCTTCGCCTTCAACGTCACCACCGACCTCGACTACTACGACCACATCATCCCATGCGGCATATCAGACCGCGGCGTCACCTCGCTCCAGAAAGAACTAGGACGCGAGGTATCGATGAGCGAAGCCAAACTTCGCTTTACCGAAGCGTTCGAGGCCCTCTTTGATGCCAAAGTGGTTTCGCTTGGCACGACCGCGTGAGCGGTTCGCTCCTCAACCGTTGAAAAATTGAGAGGGGAAGCGGTTGAAAGGTGGGAGACAAGATGATCGTTGTTAGCTGGCTGGTAGAGAATGAGCAAAAGCTCACGGTAAGCCATTCTCTTTCAGTTCGTTTCCCACATCTCAACGCTTCCCCGTGGCCACGCGTCCACGTTTGAGGAGCTACGCTCCTCAAACATGCCGGCTGACGCCCAACTGATGCACGAGAGCGTCGCGCAGGGACCCGTAGAGGAACGAGTAGCCGCTCGCAGTGAGCACGCCTGGGCGGGCGCGGATGCTCGTGAGCGCAGTTTCCAGGACGGCTTCGGGTGCAAACCGCCGAGCCAGTTGGCGCGGGATTTTCAGAAACACGGGGCGGCGGATGGCCTGGCCTATCGCCTTCGCGAGTGTTGAGAACGGGACAGGGGTAGGTGCAGTGAGGTTCACAGGGCCGGCAATGGACGCTGTGTGTATGATGTGATAGAACGCACCGACGACATCGTCCAGGCTGATCCATGAAACGAAGACATCGCCGTCCACGATCTGCGCACCAAGCCCAACCTTGAAGGCTGGCAACATCGCTCGGAGCGCTCCACCGGCTGGCGTCAGCACCACCCCCGTCCGAGCCCAGACGACGCGGATACCGGCTTCCTCAGCCGGCTTCGTCGCGGCCTCCCAGTCCTGCGCTACTTTCGCCAAGAAGCCAAGGCCGGGACCTCCCGTTTCATCGACCATCGTCGAGCGGGTGTCGCCGTAGTACCCGACGCCGGAGGCCGTCACGAAGACCGCCGGCTTCTTTTCCAACGAGGCGAGCGTTCGGGCGAGCAGTGCCGTGCCGTCGACGCGGCTGTCCCGGATGCGTTGTTTCTTGCGTTCCGTCCACGCCGGCGCGGCAATCGGTTCACCGGCAAGATGGATGACCGCATCCAACCCTTCGAGCCGGCGGGCATCGAGCATGCCGCTCTGGGGGTCCCACTGGATGTCGTTGGCGTCGCTTGGCGTCTGGCGTGTCAAGCGCAGGACCTCATGCCCGCCCGTCGTTAGAAACGAGGTGAGAGCTTGACCAATCGTGCCGGTTGCTCCCGTAACGAGCAGACGCAAGGGCTTTGAGGCGTACTGCTTGTGTAGCTGGAGATCGTTTTTCGTGATGCGGTGCCGGTACGCAAACAGTTGGTCAAACTGTTTATTCGACAGGGGCGCAGCAAATGAATTCACGAGGTCGCCGAGCGGCAGCTCGTACTCGACATGATCGTGCAAGACCGAGTGCTCCCCGTCCGGAATCATTCGGTGGGTATGCTCCCACTTGGCGAACGGGCCGGCTTCTTGAATGTCTTTGAATTGCCGGCCCTCGACGTAGTCGGCGTGCCGAGCT
>JBCDHV010000674.1:0-1852 GCA_038749615.1 Bacteroidota bacterium | reverse complement strand
CTTCGTCCTCGTAGATCCTGCGACGAACGCGACGGTTGCCGCCGGCATGATCCGAGGCGAAGGGCAAGACGTGCCGGCCGTTGACGAGCCGTACGAGGAATCCAGCCGGCCACACGTTTCGCCCAATGTGACGTGGGAAGGGTTTGCACTTCCTCGGGTAGATCGTGAGGCGAAGCAAGGGCATGCGGCTGCGGTCATTTGGCTGACGGGCTTGTCTGGGGCTGGGAAAACCACCATCGCACGGGCTCTGGAGCGCCGGCTGTTCGAGCAAGGGCTGCGTACGGTTCACCTCGATGGCGATGCCTTGCGCCACGGGCTGAACGGGGATCTAGGCTTTTCGCCGCAGGATCGCTCGGAAAACATCCGCCGCGTGGGGGAAGTCGCCCGGCTGTTCTTCGAAACCGGGCACATCGTCCTGTGCACCTTCATTTCTCCCTACCGCGCAGACCGCAACCGAATCCGCGCGCTCCTGCCGGCCGGCCGGTTCGTCGAAGTCCACGTCGATTGCCCTGTAGAGGTATGCAAAGACCGAGATCCGAAAGGCCTGTACGCAAAGAACGCCGCCGGTCACCTGCCCGGCCTGACGGGAGTTGATGCGCCGTACGAAGCGCCTCAGAATCCAGAACTTCGGATCGATACCTCCGTGAGTTCGGCCGGAGAGGCGGTTGATCTGCTGCTACGCTATTCCATCTCGTCATACACCCGAAATCCAAAGTCGTAAACGCTCACGCGTCCGATACTTGGTTCTGTCGATTTTACCACACGTCTACATCCCGTTTCATGGCTGTCATCATTGCCGAATGTTGCCAAAATCACAATGGCGACCTCGAGATTTTAAAAGACATGGTTCATGCGGCCGCCGAGGCCGGTGCCGACTATGCGAAGATCCAATCCATGCTCGCCGATGACCTCCCGAGGCGAGAGCGGTTCGAGGAGGGCGTCGTCGATGGTGCCGGCACGCAGCAGGCCATCAAGCGGCCGTACGAGCCGGAGTTCAAACGCCTCAAGCCGATGGACCTCACCGATGACGACCATCACTGGTTCATCGAGGAGTGCCAGAAGGCCGGCATCAAGCCGATGACGACCGTGTTCTCGCGCTCCCGCGTGCCGTTCGTGGCAACGCTGGGCATGGAAGCCGTGAAGGTCGCGAGCTACGATTGCGCGAGTTTGCCTCTGCTCGAAGAGCTCGCTGCGAACTTCGACCACCTCTACATCTCGACTGGGGCGACCTACGACGAAGAGATCGAGGCCACGGCCAATTTCCTGAAGGCACGCAACCAGTCGTTTTCATTG
Organism: Bacteroidota bacterium; assembly: GCA_038749615.1. Lineage (GTDB taxonomy): Bacteria > Bacteroidota > Rhodothermia > Rhodothermales > DATKEJ01 > JBCDHV01. Next base: position 559 of record JBCDHV010000674.1, on the reverse strand, counting down.
TTGCACTGCGTGACGATTTACCCGACGCCGCTCGACGAGATGCACCTCGCCCGGATCGACTACCTCCGGCAGTACGCGCCCAAGGTCGGGTTCAGCGACCACTCGCTCGTTTCCCGAGACGGCATCAAGGCGTCTGCCGTGGCCATCATGCGTGGGGCCGATGTCGTGGAGCGGCATTTCACGGTGCTAGGCCCTGATGAATCGCGCGACGGACCGGTCTCGCTCAACCCGGCCGAGCTGGCGGAGTTGGTCCGTGTAGCACGGATGGAACAGGCTGAGAAAGAGGCCTGGGTGGCCGAGCACGTAGGGAGCTTCGATGAGATGATCGGCGAGAAGACCCGGCCGCTGTCGCACACCGAACTGCTCAACCGCGATTACTACCGGGGCCGTTTTGCCAGCCGAGTCAACGGTGACTGGGTGTACAACTGGGAAGACAAACCGGTAGCGGCATGAGCCAACCCCGAGTGCTTGGAATCGTGCCGGCACGTGGGGGCTCGAAAGGCGTCCCGCGCAAGAACATCATCGACGTAGCCGGCAAGCCGCTGATCGCTTACACCAT
>JBCDHV010000673.1:0-1855 GCA_038749615.1 Bacteroidota bacterium | reverse complement strand
GTCGATGACGCGGAACGATTACTGAGCCTGGCAGAGGAGGCAAATGTGCGTATCGGGGTTGGGGCGAGCCACCGGTTTTTGCCGCTGCGGAGCGTCTTGCCGGCCCGCTGGCGGCCGACGCTGGCGGTGTATCATGCCGCTGGTCTGCCAGCCGATGAGTGGCCACTGCTGCTAGACCGTGCCGTCGATTGGCTACGCACGCTGCTACGCGGCGAAGGTGTGCGCCGGATCGAGGCAGAGCCGATGCGGGCCTCGGCGTTGGCGGACGCGCACGTGTTCGGGCTGCGGTTTGCCAACGGGCGGTACGCGCAGGCCATGATCCGCCGGCATGCGCCAGAGCCGGCCGAGAACCTCTGGGTAGCAGCGGCCGACCGCGAAGCGGAAATCGACGTGCGTGCCGGCACGGCCTGGACGCGGATCGCCGGCGCGGAGCCAGGGCCGCCTTCGTTTGCCCGCCACACGCTTCCCGAGGCTGATCCGGTGCACGACGAACTCGCCCAGTTCGTCCGCTCGGTCCAGGACAACGTTCCCGCCCCCGTCCCGCTGCTCGACGCTCTCCAGTCGATGCGTACGGCCGAGCGCGTCCGAACCCGATTACGGAGAACATAGTATCGCATCCACACGATCATCCATCCATACTTCCACATCACACCTCCAAATGGTACCGTATCAGGACCTGATGCAGCGAATCGGCGCCGTCGCGGATGCGATCGACGTGCCGGCATTCGTCGTGGGCGGGGCCGTCCGGGACGCGCTGCTCGGGCGGACGACGACGGATCTCGACTTCGTGACGCTGGGCGACGGCAGTGGAATCCGGCTGGCCGAGGCTGTGGCCGAACGCATGGATGGCGGCATGGCACATGTCTATCCGAATTTTGGGACAGCGGCCGTGCGGGTGCCGTTCGATGACCGAATGATGGTGCTGGAATTCGTTGGTGCGCGAAAGGAAAGCTACCGGCGTGCTTCTCGGAAGCCCATCGTAGAGACAGGCTCCCTCCAAGACGATCAGAACCGCCGCGATTTTACGATCAACGCCCTCGCCATCGCGCTAAATGCCGGCCGGTTCGGTGAGTTGATCGATCCGTTTGGTGGCGTGCAGGATTTGGATGCCGGCCTGCTGCGCACCCCGCTGGAGCCGGCGCAGACGTTTTCCGATGATCCGTTGCGCATGCTGCGCGGTGCTCGGTTTGCCGCGCAGTTGGGGTTCCAGATCGAGCCCAAAACGTTTGCTGGCATGCGAAAGGAAGCGCGCCGAATCGACATCGTCAGCAACGAGCGCATCGCCGAGGAATTACGGAAGATCGTGCGCTCGCCGGTGCCGTCAGTGGGCTTCAAGGTGCTGTTCTCAACGGGGCTGCTCGAACGCATTCTGCCGGCCCTGAGCGATTTGGCCGGCGTTGAGGCGGTAGACGGACACCGGCACAAAGACAACTTCTATCACTCGATTCAAGTCCTCGACAACTTGGTCGACCTAGTGGCCGAGCGTCCGGCGGAGGAGACCGAGTGGCTGCGCTGGGCGGCGCTGCTCCACGATGTAGGGAAGGCCCGGACCAAGCGGTTCGTTGAGGGGACCGGCTGGACGTTTCATGGGCACGAGGACGTTGGCGCACGGATGATTCCGAAGATCTTCCGCCGGCTCAAACTTCCCACGGACGACCGGATGGAGACGACGCGAGACCTCGTCAAGCTCCACCACCGCCCCGTCGCACTGGTTGATGATCACGTCACCGATTCGGCTGTCCGCCGGCTCCTGTTCGATGCCGGCGATCTCATCGACGACCTGATGCTGCTGGTGCGCGCGGACATCACCTCGAAGAATCCGGCCCGCGTGCGCCGCTACCTCGGGCACTTCGAC
>JBCDHV010000672.1:0-1861 GCA_038749615.1 Bacteroidota bacterium | reverse complement strand
CGGATTCCGGAACACGTTTGGCCGGCGGATGGCGTCCGTCGATGGCCGTGCGCTCCCGCTGTTCGTCAAGATGATGCTCGGCCTCAAGGACAACCGTCCACCGAAGGTCCGCATGCTGAGCACGTCCGACCTGCAGGCTCCTGGAGCCGGGGTCCGGGTCACATGGCTAGGCCATGCCTCGACGGTGATTCAGACGCCTCAGCATACGATTCTGACAGACCCGGTATTCTCCAAACGGGCCAGCCCTGTCCCCTTCGCGGGGCCTGCTCGGCTTGTCGAGCCGCCGATTCGCATCGAAGACCTGCCGGCTCCAGATCTGGTCCTGCTCTCCCATGATCACTACGATCATCTCGATAAAGACGCCGTGCGCCGAATAGCCGACCTACACGATCCGCTGTTCGTCTGCCCGTTGAAGGTCGGCGCGATCTTGCAAGGATGGGGCATTCGCCGGACGGTCGACTTTGATTGGTGGCAGTTCGCTCATTTAGAAGGCCTGACGTTACACTGCACGCCGGCTCGCCATTTCTCTGGCCGCAGCCTGTTCAACCGGGACTCGACGCTATGGTCAGGCTGGTACCTCGACTTCGATGACGCACCGACGGTCTACTTTGCCGGCGATTCTGGCTACACGACGCAGTTTCGCGAGGTGCGAGAGCGATTGGGCGCACCAGACGTTGCGCTGATCCCTGTGGGTGCTTACCGGCCACGCTGGATGATGGAGCCCGTTCACGTGGACCCGCCTGAAGCCTTTCAGGTGTTTGAGGAGGTTGAAGCCGGCCTCATGATCCCGATCCATTGGGGCACCTTCGATTTGGCTGAAGAGCCCGTGCAAGAGCCCATCGACGTTCTGGAAACCCTTGCTGCAGATGCCGGACGCTCAGATCACCTGCGCGTGCTGGAGGTAGGGGGGAGCCTAGAGCTGGCTCGGGGTAGCGCTGGTTCAAGTGTGCCGTAATTTCATTTGGGGTGAAGGGCGCTTGCTCGTACTTTATCTGTCCTGTGGAATATGGGGCTATAGCTCAGTTGGTAGAGCGCTTGAATGGCATTCAAGAGGTCAGGAGTTCGAATCTCCTTAGCTCCACATCCCGTACTTGGGGATTTATCCTGACGAAAAGCCTCGCGCTTCAGTTGGTGCTCTCGCGCACAACCGAGCCGCGAGGCTTTTTCGTTGCAGCGGCTTTCTCCTTCCCAACCTAGGCTTCGTCCCATGATTTGCACACTTGTAGGTGCGCGCCCACAGTTCGTCAAAGCCGGCCCTTTGTCCCGTGCTCTGAAGGCGGCTGAGATTCCTGAAGTGCTCATTCACACGGGCCAGCACTACGACGACCGAATGTCGGAGGTCTTTTTCCAGGACCTCGATCTCCCCAGGCCGGCGGTAAATCTAGACGTAGGCTCAGGTCTGCACGGATGGCAGACCGGCGAGGTGATGCGCCGACTCGAGCCGGTGTTGATGGAGCACCGGCCCGAAGCCCTGGTCGTATTTGGAGACACGAATTCAACCCTCGCTGGCGCGCTGACTGCCGCGAAGCTGCACATCCCAGTGGTTCACGTCGAGGCCGGCCTGCGTAGTTTCAACCGGGAGATGCCCGAGGAGATCAACCGGGTCGTGACGGACCACATCTCGACGCTTCTGCTCGCCCCGACGACGACGGCGATGACCCTACTCGCCAACGAGGGGCTGTCTGGCCGTTCTCTGCTCAGCGGCGACATCACGGTCGACGCGCTGGCCTTCGCAGTAAACCGTTCTCCTGGTGCCGATGCCCTAGAGCCCTACGGAATGGAAGCCGGCGCGTACATGCTTGCCACGCTTCACCGTCCCGCAACCGTCGATGATCCTGACACACTGAGCCATGTCTTGAGT
>JBCDHV010000671.1:0-1884 GCA_038749615.1 Bacteroidota bacterium | reverse complement strand
GGTGACGAAGGTCGTGAGCTTGTCGAAGTTGTTGAGCAGTTCGATGTCTTCGAGCGTCAGCAGGTCTTCATCCGCGAGGCCGGCGTAGCCGCCATGTCCACTGTAATTCCAGAGCAGCGACCCCTGCTCGTCGATGAGCCGGACTACCGCTCTCGTCGCCTCGGGGACCTGCTGCTGGCCGTTCGGCGTCGATTCCGCCGGATACGAGATGGCGTACACCTTGTCGATCTTCATCTCCGGGAAGCGTGCTGACACGTCCTCGGCCACCACGTCGGCGTTCTGGGTGTGCAGGTCGCCATCGCCCCGGGTGGTGGGGTACTCGTCGTCGGCCACGAAGGTGTAGCGCGTGCGCCACCGGCCCTGCGTCTCGGGGCTCTCGTAATGCTTGATCTTCGCCACCACACCCCGTGCCTCTTCGATCGTCCGCGCAGGAATCCGCCCTATCCCGATGTCCATCGCTTCAACGACGCCCTGGAACGGCCGGATGCCGTTGATGCCGGGCCACGCCCAGACGCCTTCGTTGTCATCGAGCAGGCCGAAGTAATCGTCGCTCGTGTAGGATGCTTCTTGGAGGATCGTGCGCTCGGTCTCGTACGGGAGCACGTGATTCGGGCCGAGCGGATCCTCGGCGCTGTCCTCGATGCCCCGGAAGTCGTAGTGCCCGTCTCCGAACAGCAACGCGTATTGCAGATTGCCGGCATCGAGCGTGTAGAGGAAGCGGAAGTAGTCCCGCACGGCGCGCATGTCTGGCGTGCCGCCGGAAAACTCGTTGTAGATCTGCTCGACTTCCGCGACCTCGACCGTCAACCCATCTCGCCGGCGATGCTCGGCCAACTCGCGAGCCGGCTCCAGGAAGACCTCGGGCGCTACGATCACGAAGTCGGGCGCGGCGCTGAGGCTGTGCAGGTTCTGGTTCGCAACGGGCGTCGCGGCTTCGGGGGAGCGGGTACCGGCTGGCACGAACGCGACGAGTTCACGAGGCCGAGCACCAGGGTCGAGTTGGACGCGGAAGCCGGCGCCTCCTGTCTGCACGGCGAGCCGGCGTACCGCTCCGGATTCTGTCACGTCCCACACCTGCGGGGTCTCGCTGAAACCACTCAGTTGAAGCTCAAGGGGCGCAGTCTCACCGGCAGGCGTGGTGAACCGCAGATAGCCATTCTCCGGCTGGAGCCGCTGCGGATAGAACAACTCGACCCAGTCGATCCATCCTTTGCCAATCGATGGCCCGCTGTACTGTAGATCCACGCGGACTGGCGTGCCGGCTTGCACGTCGGTGGTAAACTCCACGTTGTCCTCGGTGGCGATGAAGCCTTGCTGATTGGCGATGAGGATCGTCCGAGGGGAAGCCGTCGCTGTGGCTGAGCCGGCACGGTAAGTGAACGTCGCCCGAGGGTTCGAGGAGGCCAGGACCCGGCTCCGGATCGTCGCCGTTCCGTTTGCCAGGCCAGGCGGCGTGGCGTCCAAGACCGTACGCGAAGGCACGACGGAATCCAGCGATGGCCCAAACCACTCCAGCCCAGATCCCGAAAAGTCCTGAAGCAGCATGATGCGCTCTTCCTCGACCGCAAAGCGACCGATCGTCTCGGTCAGCACGGTCGGGGCCGTAAAATTCGGAAAGGCCGGCTCTTCGACGCGAACGGCATTCGTTCCATCGACGCGGATGAACGCATGGGTCTGCGTCGAGTACGGATTGACGGTCGAACGCCACGGGATCGTCCGGTCGGCGTCGTAGATCCAGTCGCGCGGCCCGGTCGCGTAAAACACGACTTCATCGCCGGCATCGAAGCGGCCATCTCCACCTCCGCGCACGAACGAGGGCGTCTCCACGAGATCGACCGGCCGGGAATCGCTGTTGAGCGCCGGCAGGATGCGCCCGCCGTTGTG
>JBCDHV010000670.1:0-1925 GCA_038749615.1 Bacteroidota bacterium | reverse complement strand
GGATGCACCAGGCCCCAGAGTGCGACGCATACGCCGGCCGCCAGAAAGGAGACGCCGTAGAAGGCATTGAGTCGGGTCACAGGCATCGGGCTCGGGTCACGGAGTGGACATGTGGGGGCCTCCAGAATACGTCGCGATCCTGAAACCGGCACAGCGCGTCCCTCCCGCCTGGATGCGGCGTCGGGTCGGATGCGCCCTGGCCCGCGCGTGACGGATCGCCGGCCCTGACGAACGTGCCTCCGTACCAGTTTCCCGTCGGCTCCCCCGCTGCGTCGTATTGTCGCGACATCATCGTGTACTCGTCGGGTGACACCCACCGATACTCGTAGATGCGGTACGTGCCGGCAGGCTTGCCCTGGTAGCTGACCGTAAGTGTCAGGTTGCCCCGTTCGTCGAGTTCGCCGACGCCGTTCTGGGCCTCGCCGAAGTGCGAGAGGTGGTGAACGGACTAGGTGTCGGAGTTCAGGGTCCAGAGAATGTGGCCTTTCAAGTCGCCGGCATCGACCACGCAGAGCACGCTCTTCGTCGTGTTGATCGCCTCGCAGAGGGTGTGGTGATTCGAGATCGTCAGGGTCTCGACGGTCCCCCCGTCCCAGACCTGCTGGAACCGGTCCTCCTTGAGCGTCCACTCGCCGAAGAAGCGCTCGAAGGGGTTGTCGGCCCCGTAGCAGACCGGCGAAGGGAGGATCGCCATCAGGCATGCGACCGGTACAAATCGGCTGTTTATAGAGTGTTGCCTATCGAGGGAAGCGAAGCTGGCGCAGAGCCGGCGATAGGGTGCTGCAGTTTACGCCGGCGCACCGAAGATTGAGTCCCGAATCCAGCGCCCTGTGCCGGCTTGTGCGACGGGTTCAAACGGCCATCCCTCCGGCACGCGGCTGGACATGGAGAAGGACGAACGTAGCCGAACACCCGCCCCCGATCGACCTCTAACCCGTGTGGCCCCCGTTCGAAGCAGCGGCCACCAGGCCTCGGCTCAATGGCGATACGTTCCAGTAAGTCGCTGGACCACGTGTAGGCGCGGGGCCACCACGACCCAAGCCCCTCCACAAGCGCCGCGAACGCCTCACTTCGAGCAACCGGGACAGTGGTGGCCTCGCGGACGGGCTCATCATGAGTCGTAGTCGTTGAGTTTGAAGGCCGTGTAACAGATTGCCACTTAGCCGCAGTACGCGGCCAATTGGTTGAACGAGGCAACGTAGACGCTGACGGCGGCAAGAGGCAAGGCGCTCATGCGTGCTGTCGCCCCGTGTCTAAGGGCTATTACGCCAGGAATTGTTAAGGGTCTTAGAAAGCAAACATCGGTGAATGAACTAGATCGGATGGCGAGGAAGCAGTTCCAAGAGCGCTTGGTACAAATCCTGACGCCGATGGTTGAACCGCCACTCACACTCCTTGAGATGCAGGTAAAACGTGACTGCCGGCACTCCGTTGAACTGGGCGAGCCGGCGCTTGGCAAAGCTCCAGAACGACTCCAGCCCATTGACGTGCGCCCGACCGTCGACGAACTGGTCTTGACTGTGCTTGACGCGCAGATGCTTGGCATAGCCTACGTCGACGAGGCCATGGTAGCCGCTCCACCCGTCGCTGTAGATCACGCTGTCGAGACCGACTCGGCCTCTGATAACGCGTTGGAGCGTCACGGCTTTGGCGTTCTCGACGATCTCAGTGTAAACCCGCCCCCCACGCTCGTAAATGCCGAAGACGAGTGTCTTTCTGCCGGCTGCTCGTCCGCGCTTGCCCGGCACGCGACGCGGGCCGAAGTAGCTCTCGTCGACCTCGACTTCCGTGTGGTTGTATGTGGGGGCTCGTTTTCATTAGTCTGCGTTAGCGCTTCGTGAGGTGTGATTCGCACGTTCGGGTATTCAGTGTTTGATCTACGTATTCGAGCACTCCCACCCGGCGAGGCATGCGTTGACCCCGCG
>JBCDHV010000669.1:0-1929 GCA_038749615.1 Bacteroidota bacterium | reverse complement strand
TCGACCTGCTGCGCAAGAACAGCCGTAGGGCAAACCAGGAGAAAACCGACGAGAGCAGCGAGATAACGCATCAGCGGGACTTCGAACGTGAAGGTGCAAAAGCAGGGCCGGCGTTGAGCCTTTGGCGTTCAGCTTTTACAAGTAAACCGTAGCGCTGCGTCGATACCTGAGCGTGGGTAAACCGTGGGAACCGTGTGGTGTGGGGACGGCGGGGTAAAGCGTAGCGCCATCCTACCCTAGGCCGCCCAAAGTAGGTGTTTGGGAACTCAAACTTCGTGGAGCGGGCGGGGATAGATGCCACGAATGCCGCGGTCGGATTGTTCCAGACTCACGACTTCGACCGATGCATCGTGTTCGAAGAACAACTGCCAGTCGTTTTGTGCGGCCTCAGACAAAAACGTTTCCTTCTCGGAAATCGTGCGAAGCGGGTCAATGTCGTAGCTCATGCCCCAGACGGGGGGAATGTGCACGGCCGTCGGAATGAGATCTGCCACATAGACAAGCGTCCGGCCACCGCCGCTCACATGCACGAGTTGCTGGGCATGCGTATGCCCGTCGACGGTCGTTACCGAAATGCCGGGAAACAGCTCGCCGGCTCCATCAATCAGGTTTAGCTGCCCCGATGCCCCAATAGGCTCCAGATTTTCGGCCAGGAAAGACGCCTTCTCGCGCGGGTTCGAGCGCTGCGCCCAGTCCCAATGCGCACGCTGAACGTGAACCGTGGCCTCCGGGAACGTGAGCCCGAGCCGGCCTTCCGCGTCGCGCGTCGTTGCGCCGCCGCAGTGGTCGAAGTGCAGGTGGGTGAGCACGAGATCGGTCACGTCGTCAGCAGAAAACCCAGCGGCCGCAAGCGAGCGATGCAGATTCGTCTCCTCCTGGTCCACGGCATAGATCGACGCAAACTTGGCGTCGTACTTATCCCCTAGGCCGGCATCGACGAGGATCAGCCGGCCCTCCCCCTCGATCAGCAGACACCGCATGCCCATCAGGATCCGGTTCTGCGCATCTGGCTCGATCCGCCGGCTCCACAGCGCCTTCGGCACGATGCCGAACATGGCCCCGCCGTCCAGCCCAAACCGGCCCGTTTCGATGGCATGGAGGGTGTAGGGTCCGAACGGAGTCATCGATTCTATGGATGCGTTTTATTGAGCGGAGACGATATCCGGTAGAGACGTTGCATGCAACGTCTGTACAAGGTAGCGGCTTCGCTCGGCGCGAAGCCATTCGTGCATCATCATGACGCCCGAACCGCAAATCAGGAAAAGTGCCCGTCGGATTGGACGCGTCGTCTCGCGACGGTTTCCTGTTCCAGGGCTTTGATCATGCTGGCGAGATGCTCCGAGAGGTAGTCCAGGCGGGCGTCTTCGGTGTTGATTTCGAGGACGGCTTGCTTTTGCTCGAGATCGAGGCCGGCACGCGGAGCGATCAGGTATGAGGTGAGGGGGCTGCGCTCGTACAACTCAGGGCGAGGCTTCTCGCGGATGAGTTCGAGGAACCGCATGTGCTGGGCGATGGCGCGCTCACGAATGCGTGGGGTAGCCGGCTCGTTGGCTTCGATCAGCGGTTGAACGCGGGCCGTGGTGTACGTCTGCTCGTTGAGCACCTCTTCGATTTCAAAGCGCGTCTCGCCGATGCTGAGGATGTCGAGCCGGCCATCGTCGTACTGCCGCGTCACCTGTTTGACCCGGGCCGTGCACCCGATGGTCGCTAGCTCGTTGTCGCGCACGTAGACCACGCCAAACGGCTCCTTGCTTTCGAGGCAGTACCGCAGCATATCGCGGTAGCGCGGCTCAAAGATGTGCAGCGGCAACTTCTCCTGTGGGTACAAGACCACATTGAGCGGAAAGAGCGGCAGGTCCTCGAAATTTGGCATGCGGTGATTCGCCTCCTCGTGTCGCGGTGATGCCCTCGCAACGACGATGCCCAATC
>JBCDHV010000668.1:0-1932 GCA_038749615.1 Bacteroidota bacterium | reverse complement strand
GCCCAGCTCACGGCCGGCTCGTTCGGCCTCGTCACGGGCGAGTTTTCGCAGCGCGCAGATCGCTACACGGTGTATGGCGGTATCCGCCGGCTTGGTGGCTACCGAGAAAGCTCTGACCGGCAGTACGCCCGCATCGGCGCGTCCTACGACGTGCTCCGCTCTGCCACGCGCCGGCTCACGGCATCGACGCTGCACAGCCTCAGGAATTACGACGATCCAGGTGCGCTCACAGGCGAACAGGTCGAAGCCGACCGCCGGCAGCAGGCCCTTCCGTTTCGGTTCGATGGCCTCGACGAACGGACGCACCGCATCGGGCTCGACGGACGGCAGACGACGGCGTGGGGCAAGGCCCGAGTCGCGTTCGCTGCGGACTACCGCGCAGCCGATTTGCTTCGGACGCTCCCGCTCGCTGCGACGTTCTTCGATACCAAACGCCGTGAAACAGAAGCCGGCCGGCTCTTCGCGAGTGTGCAAACTGAGTTCGGCAATTTGCCGCTCGGTGGCCGCTTCATCGTAGGTGTGGATGGAACGCTTGGTCAGTTGGATTCCGAATACCGGCTCGTCAATCTCGGTCCTCCGGAAGCCTACCTGGGCGAGCTCGACCCGGAATCTGGCGAAATCGACCGCGACGGCAATGCCACACGCCGCGCCCTTGCCGGCTTCGCACAGCTCGACTTGAACCCGGCCGATGCCATCCGGATCACGCTTGGAGCCCGCGCCGATGGTTTGTCGGACCGTTACACCCCCGATGTTCCGTCGGACGGCGAGACACTATCGACCGACAACAGCGCGATTAGCCCGAAAGTCGGCATCAACGTTCGCTATGCGCAGACAGCCACGCAACTCGGCCGGCTCTACGTCAGCGCTAGCCGCAGCTTCAAGGCCCCGACCCTCGACCAACTCTACGACCAGCGCACGTACTTCTTCTCGCCCGAGATTCCGCCGATTACGATCTCCAACGGTGAATTGAAACCGCAAACCGGTGTCGGGATCGAGGCCGGCGCGTATCACCGGGTCGAGTTGAGCCGCGACGTTGCCGTCGAGGCCTCGGTGAGCGCGTACCGGATCGACATGGAGAACGAGCTCGATTTCAGCTTCGAGATCCTCCGTTTCGTCAACGTGGCCGAGAGCCGGCACGATGGCATCGAGGTCGGGCTGAAGGCATACGGGCCGAGAGGCCTCAGCGTGTTTGGCAACTGGACGCGCCAGGACGTGACGTTTGCGAACGGCCCGAACGAAGGCAATGCCGTCAAGGCCATCCCGCGCGATTTCTTCAGCGGCGGTGTCACCGGCGAGATCGCACGAGGTGTCTTCGGCAGCCTACTGGTCACCAGCGCACAGACGATTTTCCTAGACGACGCCAACGTGGTGCGCCTGCCCGATTACACCGTCGCGAACCTGCGGCTTGGCTACCGGATTGGCGGCGCGGAGCTGCTGCTCAACCTCTACAATGTGCTCGACGCCTCGTACAGTGCCACCGGCTTCCCAGACCCTGCCGGCAGCGATGTTGCGTTCTTCTATCCTGCCGCCGGCCGCACGTTCGAAGCAGGTCTGCGTCTACAGCTCCGCTAAACGCTCTTGCCTAGCACGGGGTACGGCGATTCGCCAGAACGCAAGGCGACCCGTAAAACAAAACGGCCGTACCGGGAACTTGACTAGTCAAGCTTTATTTAATTACTTGACCAGTCAACAAAAAAGCAGATGCCCTCCTCCATCCTTCAGGAACTCAAGCAGACTCGGCCGTTCGCCTCGCGCACACGGGAAGCCGTGGTGGCCCTACTGCGAACGGCGGTCGTCGTTCGCCGGCGTACCGAGACGGCCGTGCAGCGCGTCGGGTTGACGCTCCAGCAGTTCAACGTGCTGCGGATCTTACGCGGCGCCGATGCGCCCTTGCCGACGATGGAAGTGGCCGACCGCATGGTGGAACCGGAG
>JBCDHV010000667.1:0-1940 GCA_038749615.1 Bacteroidota bacterium | reverse complement strand
TTCGAGCCCGCGTAGCAACCGCTGCGATTTGGTGGGGTCGAGGGTCTCCGCAAAGGCTGGGTCGGCGCGCTGGAGTTCGGCGTAGAGCGCGTCTGCGCCTTCCGTTTCGAGCCGGCGGACGAGCCGAGGCCGGATGGCCGGATCGACAGCCGGGATGTCGGCGAGGCCTTCCAGGAGCGCGTGGACGTACAGCGTGGATCCGCCCGTGACCAGCACGTTCCGTCCGCGAGCCTGGATGGCACGGATGCGCTCCAGGGCTAGGGCCTCGAACCGCCCGGCCGATAGGGGTTCGCTTACCGAGCGCTCATCGATGAAGTGATGGGGCACGCGGGCTTGCTCGGCCGGCGACGGTTTGGCCGTCCCGATGGTCAGTTCGCGGTAGACCTGCCGGCTATCGCACGATACGATCTCGGCATCGTTCGCCTCGGCCCATTCCAGGCTCAGGGCAGTCTTCCCAACCGCCGTCGGGCCGGCGAGGATGGGAAGGGCAGTGTTTAGTGTTTGGTGTTTAGTGTTTAGCGCTGACAGGGCCTTCAGGAAAGGCCGGCGGGCTTCGCGGCCGGGCGGGGCTGTGCCTTGTTGTTCGCTACCCTCTTCCAACTGAGTCAAAACACTAGATACTAAACACCCGTGCGAAGCACGCCAGACACCCTTGCGAAGCACGCTAGGCGACCTGCATGTCTGGGTCGATTTCGGCCGCCCAGGCTTTCATTCCGCCTTTGACGTTGTAGGCGTCGTATCCCTGCGAGCGGAGGAATTTGGCAGCTTGGCCCGAGCGCCCGCCGGAGCGGCAGTGGACGTAGACGGGTTGGTTCTTGAAGCCTTCGATCTCGTCCATGCGCATCGGGAGTTCCTTGAGCGGGATGAGCACGCCATCGATGTTCGAAACGGCGTTTTCTTCGGGCTGCCGGACGTCGAGGATGAACGGCGTTTCGCCAGCGTCGAGCTTGGCCTTGAGGTCTTTGACTGTGATTTCGGGGACGGACATGGAGTGCAATTGGGTTGAGGAGTGATGGAGTAAGGTGTGGAGGTGCGGGCCGTGATTCAGAGGGCGAGCCGGGCTACGAAATCGCCGGCATCGCTGCCAGGCACAGCCACGAAAATCGCCGCTCGGCTGCGCCATACGACGGTTTCCGCGTGGCCGGCTGCATCAACCGTGAAGGCGTTGGGGGTGCGGAGATCATCGTACAGGGAGGGCGGAAGGTAGATGCCGCGCCGGCTGTTTTGATCAAGGAATGCATACGTCCAGGCGAAGACCGCGATGGGTTCGGCTTCGGGCTGTTGGTACACGAAGGCCGGCACGCTCAGGTTGGACACCAACGGTACGAACGAGACCCCAGCCAACTCAGCCCCTTCGATCTGGGGCGGCGAGACGAACCAGTTGAAGTGCTGCGTGACAAACTCGGCGGCTTCTGCCCGGCTAGACGTTTCAAACGTGACTTGAAGCCCCTCCGAGGCTTCCGCAGCGAGGCGTACCACGTCTAAGTCGGGCGTCGACGGCCGGCGGTCGAGGAACTGTTGGATGCCCAGAAAGACAACGAACGCGAGCATGGCCCCGATGATGAGACGGAGGACCGTAAGGCCAGCGCGGCTTCGCCGGCGCTCGGGGCGCTTCGGTTTGCGCTGCGCGGGCGGGCGCTGAACCGCAGCCGGCTGTGGAACCGGTGGGGGCGCAGGAGCGGCCGGCGTCTTCGGTTCCGGTCTGGTCTCCTCGGTGAGGTCTTCACGGACGATCAGGGGCGTCGGCGATGGAGGAGCAAACACTGAGCTATCGATTGGGTCTGCCGGCTCGGCCTGGTCTTCAGGAGTTTCCACACCACGATCTTCGACTGCACGATTCTCCTCCTCACGATCTTCCTCTGCGCGATTTTCTACCTCGCCAACTGGGAAGTCGCTAGGCTGCTCCTCTTCGATGTTCGCCTCCTCCGGCTCGGGCGCGC
>JBCDHV010000666.1:0-1948 GCA_038749615.1 Bacteroidota bacterium | reverse complement strand
CGGATGAGCGCCGACGATGCAGTCATCGAGTGTATGATCGAAGACGATGGCGTCGGGATCCGGACGTCACCAGACGACGAGGGTCATGAGCCGCGTGGAATCGGGCTCACGAAAGAACGGTTGGGAGAGGAAGGATCGGTGTCGATCTCGGCCCGGTCGGCCGGCGATGGTGCCGGAGCCGGCACGCGTGTGCGGGTGCGGATCCCAGCCGAAGAACTCGCGGTCTGAGGGGGTGCTCTGTCTCACAACGAACAACCTATCGCATGCGAGCCGTACTCATCGACGACGAACGTGGCGCACGGACGGTCCTGAAAACGCTGCTCAAAACGGCAGCGCCTGAAGTGAAGATCGTTGGCGAGGGGGATGACGTAGACGGTGCCGTCGAGGTCATTCGCCGGACCAAGCCAGACCTGGTGTTTCTTGACATCCAGCTTCGAAGCGGGACGGGATTTGACGTGCTCGAACGGCTCGATGACCTACCAGGTGAAGTGATTTTCGTGACGGCCTACGACGATTACGCGATCCGGGCCTTCGAATGTGCAGCGTTTGGGTACTTGCTCAAACCCGTCCGCGTCAGCGATCTGCAGACGGTGATGGCCCGTTACAAGGAGCGCCGGCAGGCCGAACGTGATGTGGCCGGCCACCTACGCGTGCTGATCGAGCACTACGCCGACGCCCAAGTCAAGAAGCTGGTGGTCCAGAACGTAAACGGCTTCCGGGTGCTCGGGCTCAACGAGATCCTGTATCTCCAAGGTGAGGTCAACTACACCCGGTTCGTCTTGGACAACGGCGAACAGTTGATGACGAGCCGCACATTGAAAACCTACGAACAGATTCTGGGCGACTTCGGCTTCTACCGCGCCCACCAGTCGCACATCCTCAATTTGCGCTACGTGGCCGAATACCAGAAAGGAGACGGCGGCTGCGTCGTCATGACGAACGGCGACGTGCTCGATGTCTCCCGCCGGCGAAAGGCCGGCTTCCTCGAAAAGTTTCTCGCCTGATCTCTCCGGAGCCTCCCCCTCGGCCGAAGCTGCCTCCCGCACCGACGTTGCATGCGACGCCGTACTCCTGGAATGAGGCTACGCTCCCTGCTACGTGAGCCAGGCGAGCAAGAAGGGAACGCTAGCCCAGTTGCTACGTGTTAAATTCAATGACGGCCGCATGTTCGGCCCCACCACAATCTCCTCACATCGCAACCAACTTCCCTTTATGGCAGCTCTCCAAGCAAAGTACCAGCCCGTCCTTGACCTCGGCGAAAAGCTCAACGTGACCGACGGTTTCGTCAAAGAAGAAGACGGCAAGCTCAAAATGGGCGGTACGGTCGAAACCCAGTACCAGAAGAACCTCCTCTGGGACAAAATCAAAGAAGTCGGCGGTGACAGCCCGACGGACATCTCGGCCGACATCCGCGTCAACAACACGGACTACTACGCCATGCACGAAGTGCAGAAAGGCGAGTCCCTGAGCCTCATCTCGAAGCACTACTACGGCGACGCGATGAAGTACAACTCGATCTTCGCCGCCAACCGCGACAAACTGGACAACCCGGATCTCATCCATCCTGGCCAGCAGCTCGTGATTCCGAATCTGTAGATTCAGGTAGACCATGAAAACGGGGCAACTGGCGTCAGCCGGTTGCCCCGTTTTGGTTGAGAGGGGGAGTAGGGGAACAGTCGATAGGTGGGTTCCATTTTTGGGAAATGTGCTCGCTTCCAGGCTTTAAATCTTCCCCTGACCAGCAGGCCCCACGTCTCACCCGTTCCCCTTCTCGTCCTCTCCACCTGAGCGAAGCGAATTCTCTTCTACGCGAAGCAATCCGGCCACGTCGATGCCCGTCGAGGCCTTGAGGCTTTCAAGGAGGGCCGGCGTGGCGCCGGCGATGCTGTTGAAGACAGCCGGCACACCGCTGCCGGGTTGGCCGCTGTCTACGACGGTCAGTTGGTCG
>JBCDHV010000665.1:0-1949 GCA_038749615.1 Bacteroidota bacterium | reverse complement strand
CCAGACCCGCCGGCTCGGTGTGATCGAAGAACTGCTGGCGACCGTGCTCGGCAATATCGAGTTCAGGCGTCGCTTCGATCCGGGGCGGTTCTCGTGGAGCCGGAGCTGGTACGGGGAGCCGTGGGTGGACCTCTCGGCGCGGGTGCTCTATCCGGTTGTGATAGACGCGTTGGCAGCCGGCGAGACGATAGCCGGCGCATCGTTCTCGGCGGATGCGGCGGCCTCGTGCAAGGTGGTGCTCGACGCCACAGCGCCTCAGCACGAACCATAAGCTGCAACCGTTGATGTGAGGGGTCGCCTTCTGGGCAGTGTTTCTTCTGCACGCCTCGACTCCGCCTTCAGTCCGTTCCCCAAGCTCCTCTTCGCGATGTTGCGTGCATTTCTCTTCTTGGCCGTTTTGATTTCCGGATGCTCCCCTGTTGTGGGCATCGTCGAACCCGTCGGGCAAGACGACCCGCTTCCGACCGGCACACCGGAGTCGGTCGAGCTAGACCTCTCGTATCTCAATCGTGTGGCGGAGCAGGTCGAGGCAGAGCCCGATCACGAGGTCCACAGCATGCTGGTCGTGCGAAGCGGCCGGCTCGTGTTCGAGCGCTACTACAACGGGTTCGGCCCAGACAACCCCCACGACCTCCGCTCCGCGACGAAGAGCATCACCTCGCTTCTCACAGGCGTTGCCATCGACCGAGGCGCAGTGGCCGGCGTCGATGCGCCGCTCATGGACTACCTGGGTGTTCAATACCCCAACGTCCGCGACAAAGACGACATCCAACTCGGCCACCTGCTCACGATGAGCAGCGGGCTCGACTGCGACGACGGGGACACCTCGACGCGGGGCCAAGAGGATCGGATGTATCAGAAAGACGATTGGGTCGCGTATTTCCTCTCGCTCAAACGACCTTATGCCCCCGGTGATACGACGCGGTACTGCACGGGAGGCGTCGTGGCGCTCGGCGAGGCCATCGCGCAAGGAGCCGGGCAAGATTTCGCGGAGTTTGCAGACGACGCCCTGTTCAGCCGGCTCGGCATCCAGAACTACCGCTGGGCACGGTTCGACAATAACCGGAAGGTCGACACCGGCGGGCATCTTTTGCTCACCCCGCGCGGCATGGCGAAGATTGGAATGCTCGTGCTCAACGAAGGGCGATGGAGGACCGAGCAGATTGTGTCGGCCGAGTGGATCGAGCGCTCCACACAGCCCCGGACAGCGATCAACGGGCAGCCCTACGGCTACTTGTGGTGGCGCAACACCCTCCGGTATGGCGGCCCCGACGGCGTGGCCGTGGACGTACTCTCGGCACGGGGCAACGGGGGGCAAGTCATCTTCGTGGTGCCGGAATACGATCTCGTGGCCGTGTTCACCGCCGGCTACTACAACTCGCCCGATACCCAGGTCGTCTACAGCATCTTCTACAACGCCGTCCTGACCGCCGTGCCGGAATTGCAGGCCTACACCCCGGACGGTTCCTAATCTGCGCCACGTAGCTGAGCCCCCAGAACCCGCCGATGCTCATGCACAGGAGGTCTTTACAGAAGCCCAAGCGGATCGCTCCACAGCTGTAGGTACTGGTGGATGATGGCTAGGCTGAACTGGTAGGGTCCGAATCGTCACCGCCGGAGATGGCTGCGCCGAGGCCTGATTCGACATCGGAGTGATGACCAGCGTGGCCGTCGAATCCAACGGGGACGACGTACCCACACGGTACGCCCTGGCACAGAACTACCCGAGCCCGTTCAACCCAACGACCCGCATCGACTTCGACCTGCCGGAGACGAGCCGTGTGAGCCTGCGCGTGTTCGACATTCTGGGCCGCGAGATAGCGGTACTAGCCGAGGGCGAGTTCCCAGCTGGCCGCTTCAGCACCGTCTGGAACGCCACTGGCCTCCCGAGCAGCGTCCACCTTTACTGCATCAAAGCCGGCTCCTTCTCTGCGCTCCGCCGGCTCGTG
>JBCDHV010000664.1:0-1962 GCA_038749615.1 Bacteroidota bacterium | reverse complement strand
CGCCCGTCGCGCGAGTACACGTTCGCGATGCCCAAACGCCTGTTCTCCTCTTGCGCTTTTCGCACCGCGCGGTTGCCGATGCGCTGCAGCTCAGCCGCCTCACGGTAACCTTCTAGGCTTATGTCACCTTGCTTTTTCATCCTTCCAATGCTCTGATGAAACGCTTTCCCATCCTCCTAAAACGTTTGAGAAACAACCGGCCAGCTTGTAGACGAGCTTCTGCTGGGTTTTCTGGCTGCAATTCGGCCGCAATGTGGTCGGCACTAAGGTAGGTCCCGGTACTCATAGGCCAACGTGGATTTTCCAGCTCCGTTCGGCCCGCTGACAAGAATAGCCTTGGGAGTAGCATTCATAGGCTCAGCTGGGTCATCCGGAGCGTTACCATGTCGAGAATCAGGTCACTCGGCATCGGTTTGCTCAGTGGGAATTGGACGGATCCCTTGCCGAACGTGTAGCCGGCGAGCCGATCTTTGAACGCGGCGATGACGTCTGGGTGGGGATAGAACCCGATGTGTTTCGGATACCCGGCGATCATGATTTGCTTGTCCCGTTTCCCTCCTTCCACAAGAGCAAACGCTGGGATGTCATAGTTGATGAGTTCCGTCACGTGTGGGGCGGCCTGCCAAATCAGAGCGCGCACCTCTTCGAGCGCCGGCCGGACGGCCAGAGGTTGCGCAGCGATGTAGGCGTCCACGTCAGCCGATCTGCGTGTGTCGCGGTTGCTCATGTGGAGTGGGCGCTGTGGTCTGTTACAATCCTTCGAGGAACGTAAAGGTACGCTCGTCCAAGGCTTCGAGCACAGCGTCGGCAAGTTGGTCGGTTTGGGGAGGGATGGACCGGTCGAGTTGATTCGCCAATACGACTACGCCCAACCCGAGCTCGGGATACAGCACCACCCGTGCGGCAAAACCGACCACGTTGCCGTCCTGAGACACGCGCCGGATCCCACCGGCCGAGCGGACCATCTGCCAACTCAATCCGACGGCAAACCCTTGCGCTGGATCATCTGGTGCGCCGCCGGGGGGCGTGTGCGAAAGCTGAACGACTGGCGCGCGCTCGTCGAGATGCCACTGGGCGTACCGAGCCAGATCATCGATCGTGGACCACAAGCCGCCGGCAGCACGGGAGGCAGGTGGGCGAGGCATGGGCCGGCCCGTTCCGTCGTAGCCCGTCGCCACTCGGGCCCCTGGCTCGAACGATGTACTAGCCAGGCCAAGCGGTTGCGTGATGAACGAGTCGACGAGCACCTCGTAGGGCCGGCCATAGACGCGCTCCAGAATGAAGCCGGCCAACTCGGCACTAGCGTTCGAGTAGCTGAACTGGATGCCAGGAATCGTGTCGAGCTGGACCGCCCGGAGGTCTCGGAAGAAATCGTCTCGGCTGTACGCGTCAATCACCGGCTTGACGGCACGCACCCAGGCCACCGCATCCTCGCCGTAGTCGGCAAACCCAGGCGACATCTCTGGCCGGTCGGGCAGGTACGCCGGCAATCCCGAAACGTGGTTCACTAGATGGGCCGGCGTGATCGGCTGGCCCTCGTACTCGAGGTTGGGATACGAACCGTCGAGGTAGTCGCGGATGTCTGCGCTGAGATCGAGCCGGCCGTCCAGCGCCGCCTGAGCGAGTAGCGTGCCGGTAACGGTCTTCGTAATCGAGCCAATGGCGTAAACGGTTTGGTCATCCGGTGCCGGCCCGTCTGGCTCTACGCTTCCGAAATGAAACGTCCGAACGTCACCCCCGGCGATCACGCCTACCGACAAGCCGACCGCCTGCGGTGCAGCAGCGAAGTACTCCTGAGCGGCCTGCTCGACGGCGCTGCGTAGCGAATCCGGTTCAGCGCCTACGGAGCCACCTGACGCTGAAACGGGAGATGGGGCAACACAGAAACAAACCGCCCAGACGGCGAAGACGAGGAAGGACCGCATACCGAGAGCTGTTGATGAACGGTCAACATAGGGCCGG
>JBCDHV010000663.1:0-1964 GCA_038749615.1 Bacteroidota bacterium | reverse complement strand
TGCCGGCCCCATCACGCATTTCGACGCTGAGGCCTTCGATACCAAGTTTGCTTGCGAAGTCAAAGACTTCGATCCGCTCGAGTACATGGATCGCAAGATGGCCCGCCGGCTCGATCCCTTCACGCAGTACGGCCTCGCGGTGGCCAAGCAAGCCGTGGAAGATGCCGATCTGACCGGGGACGGCGTCGATCCCTCAACTGTCGGGGTCATCTTCGGCAGTGGGATCGGGGGCATCCAAATCTTCCATCAGCAAACCGAGACCTACGTCAACGACGGCCCGAAGCGCCTCTCGCCGTTCTTCATCCCGATGCTGATCGTCGACATGGCCCCAGGGCTCATCTCGATGGAATATGGCTTCGGTGGGCCGAACTACTCGGCCGTCTCCGCCTGCGCGACCGGCAACAACAACATCGGCGACGCGCTCATGCTCATCCGGGGCGGCATGGCGGATGTCATCCTGTGCGGCGGCTCGGAAGCAGCAGTCTGTGAGCTAGGAATCGGCGGATTCAACGCCATGAAAGCTCTCTCGACGCGCAACGACGCGCCGGAATCCGCGAGCCGGCCTTTCGATGCTACGCGAGACGGATTCGTCCTCGGCGAAGGAGGCGGCGCTCTAGTGCTCGAAGAATTGGAGCACGCCCTGAAGCGTGGCGCGAAGATCTACGCGGAGGTCGCCGGCATCGGCATGTCCGCCGACGCGCACCACATGACCGCGCCCGATCCCGAAGGCAACGGCGTGATCCGCGCCATGACGATGATGCTCCGCGACGCCGGCATCGACGCCTCCGGGATCGACTACATCAACATGCACGGCACCTCGACGCCACTCGGTGACGTAGCCGAATCCCAGGCTATCGAGAAGGTCTTGGGCGAGCACGCCCGCACGATGAACGTGTCCTCGACCAAGAGCATGACGGGCCACCTGCTCGGAGCCGCCGGCTCGATTGAAGCCATCGCGTCCATTCTCGCCATCCAGCACAACACCGTCCCCCCGACGATCAACTTCGAGCACCCCGACGAACGCTGCACGCTGAACTACACGTTCAACACTCCCGAAGAACGCACGGTCGACGTGGCGGCTAGCAATGCGTTTGGGTTTGGCGGCCACAACACGTCTGTTGTGTTCAAACGCTTCGCCGAGTGACGATCTAGGCCGGCCTGGCGGCGGTCTACCGAAACACGACTTCTTGTACAGCCGTCCGGCCGGCTAACTCTTTGTTGAGCCGGTTCAGCCAGTCGCGCCGGCGCATGTGGAGGGCATGCCGCCAGGGCGCTGAACGCAGCTTGATGTACAGCGTGCCGTCCTGATACCACACTTTGCTCGTGACGCCGTTGATTTGCGGCCCTGCGATCTCCGCCCAAGTCTCGACCACCATCGCCGCGTTCATCCGCGGGCGGAGTCCCATCTGGTCGATGATGACGTTGAGTACGTCGGCGAGAGACTGAGGCCGGTTGGTCATGGGGCGTGGTTGGGCATTTCGGGGAGCACTATCTACGGACGGAAGGGCAGATCTGAAACTAGCTGGCACGTTTTTGGGTCTCGCGCCTAGCTCATTTGTACGGCCTTTCTACCATTCCCACTAGCTGCCCCACCATGACGACGCTCTACCTTCTCGGTCTGCTTTTCCTTCAACAGCCGGCACCCGACACGCTGCGCGTCGGGCTCGTCTCGCTCGTCGAGCAGGCTGTGGAGCGCAGCCCGGAGGTCGGGCAAATGCAGGCGAAAGTCGACTTTGCCGAGGCACGGTACCGTTTTGCGCGGGCGAATCGGTTCCTGACGGAGTTTGACTTAGAAACCGGGCACGCGGTAGCGCCAGGGCTCAAACGGAACGGAACGGCGCAGCCAGAGACCTCGCTCTATCTCGACCCTGAGGTGCGCAACGACTGGTCGCTCGGTGCATTGAGACCGTACAATCAGGCCGAGATCAGCATCGGGCAGCCACTGCTTACCTGGGGTGAGTTGG
>JBCDHV010000662.1:0-1964 GCA_038749615.1 Bacteroidota bacterium | reverse complement strand
CGTCTACGAGACTGGGGAAGCTCACGTACTCCGCTGCCGCCCAGGTGCGCTCGGTGAAGGCCGGCAGGGGCGAGTGGGTGACGCGCGTGGCATCGCCGCCGTCGCTGCTCATCACGTACAGCTCGGTCGGCGACGTGTCGTTGCTGTGATGGAACGCCAGGTGCCGGCCATCCGGGGAGGGGTAGCCCGTGTTCCGGCCGGCCAGCCGGGTCACCTGCTCGGGCTTGCCGCCGGACGTGCGCAGCCGGTACACGTGCTGTTCGTACGGATTGACGCCGTTGCCGGCATAAAACAGCGCATCCCCAGCGACGCGTGGGGCCGACAACACATCATAAGCCGGATCAGTAAGCAGCCGCGGGAGGTCCTTCGATGGGGTGGCGTCGATCGTGTATAGGCCGTAGCGGTCCATCCTATCGCTCAAGAACACGACGTTTTCCCCATCCGGATGCCAGGTCGATGCAAACGACGTGTACATGCGGCTCTCGCGAACCCCTCGCCAGATCTCGCGCAGTCGGCGTTCCCCCGGGGCAACGACGAACAGCTTGCGCTCGACCGCCGTGTCGGATGCGGTGTCGACCAGCAGGGCACCGCTCGGCGACCAGTTGAAGTCGATGACCTGGTTGGCGTCTGGGTCGGGCAGGTCGAGGTAGGTCAAGTCGCCGCTTTGCACGTCGAGCAGGCCGACTCGGCGAATCTCGTTTGGATCGCCCGGGTAGCCTCGGCGGATCTCGTTGGGATTGGTTTCGGTGGCGAGGTAATCTGGGAACGGCACCTTGCGCATCTCACGCCGGTCCACGACGTGAAGCGCGATGGTCCGGCCATCCGGCGCCCACTTGTACGTCGGCCCGCTCCAGATGCCCGGGCCGATTTCTCGTTCCGGCCGGCTGTAGCGTCCCTTGGGTAAGCTCGACAGGCTCGGGATGCCGATCTCGGTGAGCTGCCGGTTCTGCTTGGACGCGAAGTCGGCCAGCCAGAGGTCGCCGTTCTTCACGTATGCCGCTTCGGTGCCGCTCGGCGAGACAGACAGGTACCGTGCGCCGGCCTCGACGGGCATCAACTGGACGTCGTTTTCCTGGCTCAGCGAGGTTTGCCAGAGGTGGTTGCCTCGGAGGCTGACGATGGTAGTCGCGTCGGTCCACACGATAGCGCGCACGGACGCGGATGCCGTGGACCTGAGGCGCACGTCTGTCCCATCGCTCGTGGAGACCCAGAGGCCACGCCCCGGTTGGCCGGGTTCACTCCAGGAAAAGGCAAAATGCTCGCTGTTCGGTGCCCAGGCCGGCCGGGACGGCGTTGTGCCCGTCAGTTTGGGCGTGGCGAACAGGTCGTCGAGCGTGAGTTCAGCTTCCTGAGCTGGGACTGATTCCTGGGCTGGGACGGTTGCCGGCATCGCCATCAGGAGGCCTGCCGCTATCCAGAGTCGCCAGAGAGAGACGGGTTGCATGTGTTCGTCGTAGAAACGGTCCAGAAGTCATCCGAGAAGTATCGAGAGCAAGGTAACGTGGCTCTCCAGTCCGCACAACGCACAGACCGTTCGAGTTGGAGTGCTTCTACCGGGCTACCAAACGCCGGACGGTTGGCCACCGCGCAGCCGAGCGCATGACCTTCCAACAACAACGATCCTTGGGCTGCCATGGAGATCATCGGGCAATAGGGTAGGCCATCGAACCACGTGCCCAAACCGACGGGGTGCTGCTTTCTATCGAGGGCGCGCGAGCGTACACTTCGGCACCTGCTGTACAGGTTCTAGGCCCTGCGCCGGCTTCGCTTCGTGCCGTTAGACATCGTACGCTAACGCCCGCGCTACGACGAGCCACGCGCTACTTGGTCGCAGCTAGCGTGGCATGAGCGGTGGGGTCTTCGGATTCGTTTTGATCGTTCTCTTGCGGCACCGAGACGTCCGTGCCGCTGCACGTGGATGGATAGTGATATGATTCGACTGTTCAAGGGGCTTTCCCCCGGTG
>JBCDHV010000661.1:0-1978 GCA_038749615.1 Bacteroidota bacterium | reverse complement strand
GCGCTACAAGTACTACGCGAACATCGTGCTGACGTGGCTGCAGAACCAGATCATGCGCAGCAACCTGAGCGAGTACCACTCGGGCTACCGGTTCTACCGCGTCGAAGCCCTCAAGCCGATCCCGTACCACGCCAACAGCGATTACTTCGACTTCGACATGGAGATCATCTTCCAGATCCTCCATGCCGGCTACGCAATCGGTGAATCCTACATCCCGACGCACTACGGCGAGGAAGTCTCGCACGTCAGCCCGATCCGCACCCCACTGGGCATCCTTGCCAACGCGAGTGCCTACTGGCTCCACCGCTCGGGCCTCCGAAAAGACCCCCGGTACGACTTCGAAGTCGAGCAGACCCCTGCTTCTGTTGCTTGATTGTGGTGTGTGGCAGCTGGGGCGATGTTGCCGTCGCGGTTCGTGCCACCTTGCCACATAGCTACACCTGCCACATGATCTTCACACCCACCCCTCTCGCCGGCTGCTTCATCATCGACGTCGAGCGCCGCGGGGACGAGCGCGGGTTTTTCGGCCGGGCGTGGTGTAAGGAAGAGTTTGAAGCGCACGGGCTCAAGGCGAACCTCGCACAGGCCAATGTGTCGTTCAGCGCTATGAAGGGCACCTTGCGTGGGATGCACTTCCAGAAGACGCCACACGAGGAGACCAAGGTTGTCCGGTGCACGAAGGGTGCCGTCTACGATGTCGCCATCGACTTGCGGCCTGATTCGCCGACGCACCGGCAATGGGTTGGAGTCGAGTTGACAGAAGAGAACCGGCGCATGCTGTTCGTCCCGGAGCGGTTCGCCCACGGCTTCATCACGTTGACCGATGATGCTGAGGTCTTTTACCTCGTCACGGCAGCCTACGCTCCCGGTCACGAGGGCGGTCTCCGCCACGACGACCCAGCCTTCGGCATCGACTGGCCCGGCGAGGTCACCGTCATGTCCGACAAGGACCGCGCCTGGCCTCTCTATGATGAGGTTGGGCCCTTTTTCAGTGTTTAGTGTTCGGCTTCGCCGAGTGTTTGGTGACTGGCTTTGTCAAGTGTTCAGTGTTTGGTTTTTAGTGTGGCGATAGGTTGGCACGTAATGCCGAAGCTTTCACGCTGTAGATAACTCGGAAGACTGTTTTTCTCGCGAAGAGACAACGATGAAAGACTTCCGGACCGTTATCCGAAGTGCTAAACACTAAAAACCGAACACGAAACACGCGGCGAAGCCGCACACCAGCGAGCCTCCACCGTCCGTCCTGCCTACTCATCCCCTGAGCCCTCCCCATGATCGTTGTAGACCGTTTTCTCGAACGCCGGCACACCGAAAACCGACCGATCCGGGTTGGGATGATCGGGGCCGGCTTCATGGCCAAAGGCATTGCGTTGCAGATCTGCGGGCCCGTGCCTGGTATGGAGCTGGTCGCCATTTCGAACCGCAACGTGGATAAAGCCGCCACAGCCTACGCAGAAGCCGGCGTCGACGATGTGCACAGAGTCGATAGCGTAGCAGCGCTCGAAGCGAACATTGAGGCCGGCCGGTACAGCGTCACAGATGACCCGATGCTCCTCTGCGAAGCCGGGCCCATCGACTGCATCGTGGAGGTCACCGGAGCCGTCGAGTTTGGCGCGAACGTCGTGCTGCGGGCCATCGAGTTTGGCAAGCACGTCGTGCTGATGAATGCAGAACTGGATGGCACGCTCGGTCCGATTCTCAAGCAGAAGGCAGACGCCGCCGGCGTGGTGATCACGAACTGCGAGGGCGATCAGCCCGGCGTGATCATGAACCTGTACCGGTTCGTCAAGGGCATCGGGGTGACGCCTGTGCTGTGTGGCAACATCAAGGGCCTGCAAGATCCGTATCGCAATCCGACGACCCAGGCCGGCTTTGCCAAGAAATGGAAGCAGCAGCCCCACATGGTCACCAGCTTCGCTGATGGCACGAAAATCAGCTTCGAGCAAGCGCTCGTTGCCAACGCGACGGGGATGCGTGT
>JBCDHV010000660.1:0-1979 GCA_038749615.1 Bacteroidota bacterium | reverse complement strand
TGCGTAAGCATTTTCCCCACCGAGTCATTTCCCACACCACACCAGCCTCTCCCGTGAACCTCCTCGCCATCGCAAGCTATTTCAAGGGCGAACCCTTTCTCGAAGAAGCCCAGCGCCAGGGCGCGAACGTCTACCTCCTCACCTCCGAACATCTCCGAGACGAAGCCTGGCCGTATCACGCCATCACCGAGACGTTCTACATGCCCGATCCCGGAGATGCATGGAACGAAGCCGACATGATCAAGGCGGTCTCGTACGTCGCCCGCCGGATCGATTTCCAGCGCATCGTGGCGCTCGATGACTTCGACGTCGAGAAGGCGGCTGCGCTGCGTGAACATCTGCGGGTCCCCGGCATGGGCGATACCCGGACGCGCTACTTTCGGGACAAGCTCGCCATGCGGGAACGCGCGCAAGATTGTGGGATCGCGGTGCCGGCCTTCTCGCCGGTCGTCAATCACAGCAAGCTACACCAATTCATGCAGGAGACTGAAGGGCCGTGGGTACTCAAGCCGCGCTCTCAGGCCTCGGCCATGGGGATCAAGAAGATCAACCACCCAGACGAGCTGTGGCCGCTCCTCGAACAACTCGGCGATGAGCAGTCGTTTCACGTGCTCGAACGCTTTCTGCCCGGCGATATCTACCACGTCGACTGCGCTATTTTCGATTCCGAGGTCGTCCTCTCGCGCGTGCACAAGTACGGCGATCCCCCCATGAAGACGATGCATGAGGGCGGCGTCTTCACGTCGTTCAACGTCGAGAAGGGATCGCCCGATGAGGTGGCCTTGCAGGCAGAGAATCTCAAGGTGGTGCAGGCCATGGGGCAGCGCCGAGGTGTGATGCACACCGAGTTCATCAAGGCCCACGCCGACGGGACGTTTTATTTCCTCGAAACCGCTGCGCGGGTCGGAGGGGCCAACATCGCCGAAATGATGGAGGCCTCGTGCGGGCTCAATCTCTGGCGCGAGTGGGCCAAGATCGAGTGCACGCCGGACGACGGCTCGTACGCGCCCGACGAGACGTACGAGGGGTATTCTGGTATCCTCGTCTCACTCGCCCGGCAAGAATGGCCCGATCTCTCTGGCTACTCCGATCCGGAAATCGTCTGGAAGATGAACAAGCGGCACCACGCCGGCCTCATCGTCAAAGGCGACTCGTTCGACCACGTGCAGCAACGCCTCGACGCCTACAGCCGGCGCTTCTACGATGATTTCTACACCCGCCTAGACGCCCCGGACAAAGCGACGTACTAGTCGGTTGGATGGTGGGTAGGACGCTCACGGCGTTCGCTGTGGTTGGGTAGGCTCTCTGATCCGCCCCACCAAGGCACCTCACCCCTCCACACTTCCCCTTGACCACGCTTCTACCACGCTCCTATGTGAGCGAAGCGAACAATCCTCCCCATGCGCTCCTTCCTCCTTGTTTTCGTCCTTGCGGTTGCCGCACAGGCGCAGCCCCTCGATGTCACCATTCGTTATGTGCCGGCACCGGATGACCCGGCTGTTCGGGCGTTCGCGCCGGGCGAGTTCAACGGCTGGGGGCCGAACAATGCCGGCGCGATTCCGATTGGCGCGCCCAGCCAGATGACGTTCGTCGATTCGCTCGGGCAGTACTTCTACACGATTCCGCTCAGCGAAGGCGCGCGGGTACAGTACAAGATCCATTTCCACTTCAACGAGGCCGGCACGGATTGGCAGTGGGTGACCGATCCGCTCAACCCGGACTCGAACCCGGCCGACAACAACAACTCGGTCCTCACCGTCCAAGACCCGATGCTGTTTCAGCCGGCGGCGGAGCTGAACGAAGCGGGGCTTGTCGATGCCGTCTCGGTTGGCTTGTTTGCCTCGGAGGAGGTGACGCGGTTCGAGTTTACCATCAACGGAGAGGTGCGGGATGGCTTGCCGCTGTATGATCCCAGCACCGGCGTTTTCCGATTCGAGCTGGACCAGCCGGTCGCGGCCGGCGCACAGTTCCGCGTCGAG
>JBCDHV010000659.1:0-2003 GCA_038749615.1 Bacteroidota bacterium | reverse complement strand
GGATTTGTGATTTTGGGCTGCGCTCGGCTCGTTATGGCGTCTTCGTCCCTGCGTTCTCGGTCCGTACCTCGGGTACGCACCTCCAACGTCATGAACGAATGCACTCCTAACGAGCTTTCGCTCGCTCCAAACTGAAAATCAAAACAGCTTCTCAGCGTCATGTCCGTGATCGATGCGGAAGCCCCGATTCGCATTCCCGCGCCTCCAGGACCCTACGCCGCGTACGTCGCGTCCTGCAACGTGGGCGTCGATCAGAGCACGCTTGGCGAAGACCGTGAGCTGACAGACTGGCAACTGGCCCAGCGAAAAGACCTGGAGTGGTATCGCATCTACTTCGTACCAGGCGTAGCTCCGGATGTCGGATTCCTGAAAGGCAAGACGTACTGACGCCCAACACGATGAACGTTACAGAGACCCTCTACGTCTCCACCCGCGCGGCATGGCGGCGTTGGTTGGAACGTCACCACGCGGCAGCGGCTGAGATCTGGCTCGTTACCTACCGCAAGCACACCGGTACCCCCAGCATTCCTTACAACGATGCCGTAGAAGAGGCCCTGTGCTTCGGGTGGATCGACAGCCTGCGCAAGGGCCTCGACGGTGAGCGACTCGTGCAGCGGTTCACGCCTCGGCGGCCGGGGAGCACGTATTCTCAGACCAACAAGGAACGGCTGGCCCGTCTCGGTGCCGGCGGTCAGTTGCATCCTTCGGTGGAGCCCGATCTTGCCAAGGCCCGGCCAGAGACCTTCGAGATTCCAGACGATATCCGGGCAGCTCTGATGGCGCATGAAGACGCCTGGGCGTTCTTCGCCGGCACGTCCCTGCCGTACCAGCGCATCCGCGCTGCTTACGTCGATCACGCTCGGAAGCGGCCGGCCGAGTTCGAGAAGCGCTTGAATCACCTCGTGAAGAAATCCGCTGAGGGGAAGCAATTTGGATACGGCATCGAAGACTATTTTTAACCGGCCCGGGCGCTAAACCGGCACTAGCCGGGGAGAACCCATGCACGTCGTCCTGCTCGCTAGCTCCGTTCACGCGCAGGCCGGGCAGGGTACGTGGGCAGGCAGCAGCCAGGGCGAGGCGGATTCCCGGAGTAGTTTTCCCGCGCCCGACCTACGTTGTGCGGGATATCACTCTCGGCACGACGAACCCGGCACAACGAACCCCGCACCACCGGATGGCTATGAAGCGCACGTTCTGCTTGATTCTCGCCTTCCTCTTCCTGAGCGGCTGCGCACAGCAAAGCCAGCCCGAACACGAACAGGAGATCATTCGTGGGCCGACGGGGCAGCTCCTGGACAGCCTGTTGACGCCGTATGTCGACGACCTGCGGGCGCGGACGGACAATGACGCCGGCCTGGCCATCGGGGTCACGCAGGGCGGCGACATCGTCTACGCCAAATCGTTTGGTTACGCCGACGTGGCGCAAGAACGCCCGGTCACCCTGACGACGAAATTCCACATCGCCTCGTTGTCGAAACCGTTCGTGGCCGTCGCGGCGCTCAAACTGGCGGAGCAGGGCCGGCTGGACCTGGACGCCCCGATCCGCACGTACGTGCCCGAGTTGAGCGAAGGGGAGCGCGCGTTCGGGGAGGTCACCGTGCGGCAGATTCTCACGCACACCTCGGGTATTCCCCGGCACATCAGCGTGGACGATTGGCTCAACCCCGTCACGGGCAGCGACGCGCTCGAACAGAATCTCGTTGCGCTGGGCGGCTTCAGCCTGGTATCCGAGCCGGGCAATCAGTACAGCTACAGCAACGCGGCCTTCGATGTCCTCGGGCTGATCATTTCGAGGATCGTCGAAGGCTCCTTTTTCGAGTTCGTCGAGCAGGAGGTCTTCGCGCCCATCGGGATGGCGAACAGCACCTACATCAAGACGGAAGACGGCGTGCCAGCCGGCTGGGCGAACGCGCATGCATACGGACTGACCACGCAGGTCCTGACGCCGTACCCCTACAACTTGATGATCGCGCCGAGTTCGAGCGTGAAGGCCACCATCACCG
>JBCDHV010000658.1:0-2075 GCA_038749615.1 Bacteroidota bacterium | reverse complement strand
GCCGGCGTGCACTACCTCGACATCACCGGCGAAGTCGGCGTGTTCGAGCGCCTTTCGTATATGGATGAGGTCGCGAAGGCGGCCGGCATCATGGTGATGCCAGGTGTCGGATTCGACGTGGTCCCCACCGACTGCATTGCACGCCACCTGGCCGATCAACTCCCGGACGCCACCCATCTCGACCTTGCGATTTGGGGGCTCGGCCAAGTCTCGCATGGCACGGCGACCACGATGGTGGAGAATATCGGCGAGGGTGGAGCCGTCCGGCGCGATGGAAGACTCAAGCAGGTTCCATCGGCCTACCTAACGAAGCACATCAATTTCGGGCCGGCGACGCGCCAATGCGTCAGCATTCCCTGGGGTGATCTCGCAACGGCCTACCGATCCACCGGCATTCCGAACATCACCACTTATGCGGCCTTCCCGCTCAAGGTGCAACGCATGATGAAACTGAGCCGGACGTTCGGCAAACTACTCGCCTCAAAGCCGGCCCAGGCGTTTCTCAAGCGCCGTATTCAGGCCCGCCCGGCTGGCCCAGACGCTGCGCAGCGCGCTGAGGGGCGCACGTACGTGTTCGGTGAGGCGTGGAACGATGCCGGCCAGCGCGTATCCGCCCGTCTTGCCGGCCCAGAAGGCTACACGTTCACCGCCAAGGCGGCACTCGTTGTGGCCGAGCGCGTGCTCGCCGGTCAGTTCACTGCTGGCTACCAGACACCGGCCGGCGCGTATGGCGCGGATCTGGTCTTGGACGTCGAAGGCGTTTCCCGAGATAGCTGACATCGGGACTTGGCGACGAGCTCGGGCCGAGCCGTTGCATACAACGGCTGTACGAGCACGCGGCCTTGTTTCGAGAGGGAAGTCTCGGGTGCGTTATTCGTCGCCGAAGGTGCGGTGGCCGAAGTAGTGGCAGACGTAGCCGGCCTTCGTAGCCTTCATCGGGCCGAAGCCAGGGAGTTTTTGGAGGCGCTTCTCGACGGTCTGCAGGTCTACGTCGCCGGCCCACAGGTTGGCCGCGTCGCCCTCGTATTCGTCGGCGAGGATCTGGGCGACCTGCTGAGTGCGGTCGACCATCGTGTTGGTGAAGCGGTGGACGGCCGGCACCTCGGTGAAGACCTCGAAGAAAGCCTCGCGGTCCATCTCGGCGATTTTGCGCATGTCGAGATGCCCGAGGCGTTGGTAGAGCTTGTACGGTCCGGTGAAGGCCGTCTCGGCGAGCACCCGCTGGTCGTACAGCAAGCCTAGAACGACGGCGTTCGCATTGTCGCGCAAGAACTGATCGACCTCCCGGTCCTTGGTCGCCGTTCCTTCTTTGGTCAGGCGGTCGAGCATGCGGCGGAGACCGCCTTGAAGGCTGGAGTAGTCCATCGGGGTGGTTGGGTGGTTGTGTGGTTGGGTGGTTGGAAGCTGCTAGACGGGCCGGCGGGTGTCAAACGAATTTCGTGCTTCGAGCCTCACAGGATTAGTACGTAGTTAGCGGACCCTCCGGGCGTCCTCTCCGTTGGCTGGTCGCACACCTCTGCCGGCTGGCCATTCTGGTTGGCGGGCTCTTCTAGCCGTTGACTCATCCTAATATTGACTCATCCTGACATGACGTACGACCTCATTGTAATCGGGGCCGGGCAGGCCGGTCCGCCGCTGGCCTACGCCTTCGCGGATGCCGGCCGGCGCGTGGCGCTGATCGAAGCACACTACCTCGGTGGGACCTGTGTCAACTATGGATGCACACCCACCAAAACGATGATGGCGAGTGCCCGTGTGGCCCATACGGCACGCCGGGCCACGCGGTACGGCGTCCACGTGGGCGACGTGAAGGTGAATCTGGAGGCCGTCGTTGCGCGGAAGAATCAGATCGTGCTGTCGTTTCGGAGCGGACAGGCAGACCGGATCGAGCAGAACGAAAACATCGACCTCTACCGCGGGCGTGGAAAGTTTACAGGACCCAAAACAGTGGAGGTCGATGGTGGCACCCTGACGGCCGAAACGATCTGCATCAACGTCGGGACGCGGCCTCGCATGCCGGCCATTCCTGGACTCGGCGAGGTCGATGCCTTGACGAACCGCACGATGCTGGACTT
>JBCDHV010000657.1:0-2078 GCA_038749615.1 Bacteroidota bacterium | reverse complement strand
TGTATGGCCTCGGCAAGCATCTCCAAGCTGTCCACCAGTCTCGGCCCCGGGCGGTTGAAGAACTGAGAGCCATCGAAGAAATAGACCCTGTCGTCGCGAACCGCAGGGATGTTTGTCCATCCGGGCACTGCCTCGGCGATGGGCAGGTCCTGCTTCGCACGTTCGGTGCTGAAGCCGCAGCAGGCGATAACGATTACTTCTGGGGCGTAATCGATGACCTCTGCCCAGCCGAGTCGGCGTGACGGAGCGCCCTCAACGTTCAAGCCGTCAATGCCGCCTGCCAAACGAACAAGCTCAGGGTTCCAATGGCCGGCAGAGAATGGTGGGTCAAGCCATTCCAGTAGAGCTGTGTGGGGACGAGATCTGCCGGTGACTCGTGAAACAACAGTGGCAACTCGTCGA
Organism: Bacteroidota bacterium; assembly: GCA_038749615.1. GTDB lineage: Bacteria > Bacteroidota > Rhodothermia > Rhodothermales > DATKEJ01 > JBCDHV01. The sequence goes on along the minus strand of JBCDHV010000657.1, from coordinate 1,676 downwards.
CGGAGCTGACCTAAATACTGGTCTGCTATTTCAGGCACTTCTGCTACCCGACCGACTTCTTGAATCGATGCGTACAAGTCCTCCAATTTGGTTGGCGACAAGTTCACGAGTCGAGGGCGGATCGCCATACGCTCGAATACTTGCTCTACCTCGCCGAGCGGAACCGCACAGACGTTGCAAAGCTCCTGCGTGACCACCAGGTCTGGCGCCAACTCGACTAACTGCTCCATATCGAGCTTGTAGAGCGAAGGCTCGCTAGCCATCCGCTCGCTGACAAGTTGATCGATCTCGGCGCTGCTCGCATCGCTTGGGATCAGCGTCTCCGTGACTTTGGGAAGAACCTGCACCGACTCGGGGAAGTCGCATTCGTGCGTGACGCCGACAAGCTGATCGCGTAGACCTAGCCCACAGACGATTTCGGTTGCGCTCGGGAGCAGAGAGACGATCTTCATCAGGTAAGTCAGTCAGCTAAAACAACGAGACGCCTGACAGCTAGCACCCCCAGTTGACGCAGTGCATGGCAACAAGCTATGGTTGTGCATCGCTCGGTTGGCCACAACCTGTTGTGGCCTCGCAAGAGGGAACCCGGTGGGAATCCGGGACTGCCCAGCAGCGGTAAACGGGAACGAAAGTCGCAACTTTGGCACTGGCTCCGACACACAGGGGCTGGGAAGCCGCGACAAGTAGGCTGCGAAGGATCGCCGATTCTTCTCATGCCCGTAAGTCCGAAGACCTGCCGAACGTATCGGGCCTGGCAAAGGTTGCCGGGCGTTTGCGATCCGTACCTTCTAGGGAAAGGCCGGTCGGTGATGCTCTACGCACGCTTCTCATTGAGGCGGCTGCAGGAACAAGCCGTCTCCATCGTCTGCTCGACGCATTAGCGTTCCGCAACGACCGCACGACCGCATTCGCGTGGCTTCCGCTGCGCGTACGCTCGTGCGTCGATCCTCAGAGGTTTGGCTCGCTCGCAATACATCAACCGCGAGTAGGAGTCTTGCCGTGTCTGTCACTTCCGTAGCAACGAAGCTCTCCATCCGAAAACGCGATGGCCGAGTCAAGCCGTTTGAAGTCTCACGCATTGCGGGCGCGATCGCCGCAGCCATGGAGGCTGAGTTCAGGGCTGCTCGGCAAGAGCCCGACGGATCGCTGCAAGAGCTTGCCGAGCGCCTCGCCGCCGACGTGGTCACCGAGGCGGAGTTTGAGGCTGCCCGTACCGACGGCCTGATCGACGTCGAGCGGGTCCAGGACCTGGTCGAGACGCAGTTGATGCAGGCCGGAGAGTTCCGGATTGCCCGTCGCTACATCGTTTACCGCGAAGAGCGATCCCGCGCCCGCGCGCTCCGGCTCGAGGAAGGCCTTAGCGATCACCCGTCCGTTTCCATGCGGGCCCGTGATGGCGACAGCCGCCCGATCGATCACCACGACCTCAAGCAACGGCTGTACCGGGCCTGCCAGGGACTCGCCGAGTGCTCAGCGGCCGACTTGCTCGGTGACGTTGTCGCTAGCGTCTACGACGGCATTACGGAAATGGAGCTAGAGCGTGCCCTGGTGATGGTCGCCCGCCAGCGTATCGAGCGTGATCCGGCCTACAGCCAGGTCGCCACGCGGCTGCTGCTCGACATCAACTACCGAGAGGCCTGGGGGCAGACCCCTGCGACGGAAGAAGCAGGGCTACC
>JBCDHV010000656.1:0-2080 GCA_038749615.1 Bacteroidota bacterium | reverse complement strand
CGGCGTTTGAGCAAGGACTACGAGCGGCTGCCCGAGAGCAGCGAAGCGATGATCAAGTTGGCCATGATCCGGCTGATGCTGCACCGAATCCGATGAAATCCAAAACAGCTTCTAAAACCTCACCCCGTAGGTGGCCCAGGCCGGCACGGGATCACCGTGGAGATAGCCGGGGCGCCATTGGAAACGGGCGACAGTTTCGAGGGCAATCGTGTCGAGCGTGGGGTTGACGCTTTCCAGAATGCGCATGGCCTGCGACGTCCCGTCGGCACCGACGTATACCTGAAGGCGCACACGGCCGGCATCACGCATCTCTTCCGGATAGGTAATCGACACGATCTCGTCGCTCTGCCGTGCTTGGCTCGGGGTGCCGAGTTTGCTCTTCGGCACCGGCTGCCAGTAGTGCTTCGACAAGGCCCGATAGACTTTGGCCTTCGTGTCCTTGATCGCGTTCGAGAAATCCCCTTCCGTGGAGACGCGGTTCACGATGGGCAGCCCGTAGCGCTGGTAGAGCGAGTCGACCGTCTCGGGCCGGCTCTGGAACAACCCGAACAGTTCGGTGCGCACGCCATTGCGTAGCTGCGTCCGAAACGTGCGTTCGCCGGCCCCATAGACCACCGGCTCCATCGGCTGATCGAACGCCTCGAAGGACGACAGATCGCGATAGATGCCCGTCGTATCAAACCCGACGCGCCAGGCCCGCACGCCATCGACTTCCCACCCATCCGGCATTCCTGTTTCTGCCGCGGGGTCTGAGCAGCCAATCAGGCAAAACGTGATGGCGAGTACAGAGGCTAGGGTGCGCATTCGGATGTGGCTGGAGTTGGAATGTGGCACGTGTTGCAGTGTAGCAGGTGTGGCACGTGTGGTAGGGCAAACATCACTATCCGAGCGGCGCTAACTCAAACGAATTTCTTTGTCATGCTGTATCCTCCCCGCACCTGTCTGCCGAATAGCCCCCCTGCCACACTGCCCCTGCGATGTGGCAGATGTTGCAAGGTGGCAGGTGTGGCATGCATCTTCTGCCACACTGCCACACTGCCACACTGCCACCCAGCCACACCCCAATGCGCCTCCTTCTCACGCTCGCCCTCCTCTTTCCCCTCATCACCAGCGCGCAAGTCGAGCACTTCAGCCAAATGCAGGCACGCGAGGTCGGGCCGGCAGGCATGAGCGGACGCGTCACGTCGATTGACGTCGTGCTGCGTTCGCCGAACACGTGGTACGTCGGGACGGCCTCCGGCGGGCTGTGGATGACGACGAGCGGCGGCACCGACTGGACGCCCATCTTCGACGACCAGCCCGTCGCGAGCATCGGCGACGTGAAGGTATTTCAGAACAACCCGGACATCATCTGGGTCGGCACCGGCGAGGGCAACCCACGCAACAGCCAAACCAACGGCAACGGGGTCTACAAAAGCATCGACGGTGGGCAGACGTGGACGCACCTGGGGCTCGAAGACAGCCGGGCGATTCACCGGATGATCCTGCATCCGACCGACCCGATGATCGCGTGGGCCGGCGTCCAAGGGCCGGCGTGGGGCGAAACCGAGCAACGCGGCGTCTTCAAGACCACCGACGGCGGGCAAACGTGGACGAAGACGCTCTACGTAAACGACCGCACCGGCATCGGCGATTTCGTGCAAGATCCCGGCAATCCGGATCACCTGATCGCGACCATGTGGGAATTCCGGCGGTGGCCGTGGTTCTTTGAGTCGGGCGGCGAAGGGTCAGGCCTCTATGTCAGCTACGACGGCGGCGAGACATGGGCGCAGCGCACGCACGAAGACGGGCTCCCCAAAGGCCAGCTCGGCCGGATGGGTCTCGCGTTTGCGCCGAGCGACCCCGACCGGGTCTACGCGCTCGTTGAGGCCGAAAAGAAGAACGGCCTCTACCGCAGCGATGACGGCGGCGATTCCTGGAGCCTGGTCTCGACCGAAAACATCGGCAACCGGCCCTTCTACTACGCCGACCTGTTCGTCGACCCGAACAACGAAAATCGAATCTACAACCTGTTTTCGCTCGTCACCGTCAGCGAGGACGCCGGCAAAACGTTCGACACGCTCCTCCCCTACGAGCGCGT
>JBCDHV010000655.1:0-2089 GCA_038749615.1 Bacteroidota bacterium | reverse complement strand
TGGAGGTGGCGGGCTAGCATGCCGGCACGGCCAGCGGAGAGCTCCCAGTTGCTCGGATACAAGTCGCGTTGCTGGGCGCTCAACGTGTTGTCCGTGTAGCCTTCGATGCGGAACGTCCGGCCTGTGTAGTCTTGCTTCAGTTGGCTTGCCACGGCACGCATGCGCTCGATGCCGGCGGGGTTTAGCTTGGCCGTTCCGGGTACGAAGAACTCGTCCGTCGAGAGTACCACGATGAGTTCGAGATCGTTTGCGGGAGCCACGGAAGCCGGCTCAACGATCGGAACGGTCTCGGATACTTGCGCCCGGGCCTCGGCGAGGGCTTGGTCGGCTTCGATCAGGCTGGCACGGGCGGCCTCATTCTCGTCGCTCAACCGGGAGATCTCCCGCTGAAGCTGCTCGTTTTTCTCAGCCAAGTAGGCAATCTCGCCCGACTCCGTGAGTGGCCCGCTGCCTCCACAGCCGGCCAGGATGATCGGTAGGGCTACAATCAAACGTTGCATGTCAACCATGTACTTGTGAACGGATGCGCGGCTAACATACGGTTTAGACAAAGCGAATTCTGACCTGCTGGAAAGCGAAACGGGCCTGCGATGACTCATTCTTTCAGCGTTTTGCGTATTCATGTACTAGAGATCCTTCGCTCACTCCATACCCCAACCCCACATGAAATATTTACTCTCCTGGAGCCTGTGCGCGCTCCTGCTCCTGTTCTCTGCCGGCTGCGACTCGGACAGCGACGTGGACGACCCCGATGACCTCGCCAACGGCCGGGCAAACGTCCAGCTCACCATTGGCGGCGACACGGAAACGATCAACGACGGCTTTGCTTACTTCTTCGTCGATTCAGAAGAAGACGGTGGATTCGGCCTCATCATCATCGACCGTAACATCAACGATTTCAACACGACCCAGACGGGGAAGATCATCGTCGTGGCCTCAGACGTCTCGCAGCTTCCGCCAACGGGTACGTACACCCTGCTGGACGCCGGTGGAAATACGGACACTGGATACTACGGCGGCTACCTCGACTTCGCTGGAACAAGCGGCATCAACGTGATCGGCTCGTCCACAGGCGGCACGTTCCGGGTCACAGGGTCGAGCAACAGCAACTTGTCCGGCACGGTCAACATGACGGGCGAAACCGTCACCCTCTCCGGTACGGTTGGCACGTTCTCGCTCGAACTCAGCTTCAACGCCACGAGCAACCCCGGGGCCGTCGGCATCGGTGGCTTGGGCAAAGCGCTCCAATAACCCTTTGGCTAGACACGCCAGCGCGTGCTCTACCTCGCAGACCGCCGTGCCTTCACCACAGGGCACGGCGGTTTTTTTGTGGATCGGAATCGCTCCGTACCGCTACGCGTAAATAGAGGCGTCCCACCACCATCTGACGCTCTCTCCCATGCTCCGCACCATTCCTGCCCTTCTCGTATGCACCCTACTCTTCGCCGGCTGTGATTCGGCCGAAGACGACGGCGAACCGGACGTTGCGCTTGGGCGAGCAGCCCTCATGATCGATGTAGCGGCCCAAGAGCGGCAGTTCGATGGGGAAGTCGATGCCTTCTTTGGTGCCGGCACGCAGCCAGACGAGGCCGGCCAGTTCGGCATTCTCCTGGCCGACGTGCCCGTCGATTTCAGCGAAGACCGGTTGCCGAACGGGACCTATGTATTCTTGGATGCACCAAGCGAGGCGGTTCCTGAACCAGGGACGTACACGCTCGTCACCGCCTCGACGCTCTCACCAGAGCCTGGCAGCTACCGCGCTGTGGCTGCCCAATTCAGAGGGGGCTTCCGCGTCTTCGGCGTAGACGCCATTAACGGTACGCTCGAAATCACATCGTCGAGCGGGACCCAGCTCGCCGGCTCGTTCGAGTTCGAAGGACTGACCTTCGACAGTCAATCCGGCCGGTCCGGCACGGGGATGGTCACGGGCACGTTCAACGCCACCAAACGGGTAGACATCCTGCAAATCGACGACGAAGCGATGATGTGGATGAGTAGCGGTGCGGCTCAGTAGAGGCGTGGATGAGTAGACACGTAGGTGAGTGGAAGGATGAGTAACCTTTGAAGCCAAGCCGCACTTCAACCTGAC
>JBCDHV010000654.1:0-2104 GCA_038749615.1 Bacteroidota bacterium | reverse complement strand
GTTCGAGTTCTGCGCCGAGAACGGCTCTTCCGGGCCGGCCGCCTCGTTGCCGTAGCCGGCAATGACGGAATCGCCCAGGAAGAGCAGGCGGCGCTCCGGGGCGGGTGCCGGCGGCTCGATGGTCTGCCGGGGCTCCAGTAGCAGCCCTTCGAACGTCGCCACGCCGAAACTGGCCTCGCTGCGTTTGTGCAACGCGAAGGTGTGTGATCCGGGCGCTAGCCCGTCGGCCACGGGATAGAGCGTTTGCCCCAGCGTGCCGGTGAGCGTGGCCCTCAAGACGCCGTCGATGAACACCGCGTACGTATTCCCCGCGTCCTCCAGCATGACCGCACACGAGGCCCCGGTGAACACCGTCTCGATGTAAACGCCCGGCCAGTCGAACCGAGGCCGGCGGGGGTCGCTGAAATCGAACCGCCCGGTGTAGCGAAAGCCGGCGGCATCGGCGGGAATGTGCATGGGATTGCTGGTTGGCCGCAGGCTACTGCATTCCTGTATCTCGGCGCAACCTTGTAGCGTCGTGATCCATCACGACGGGCTCTGGACATCACGATGTGGAATCATACTGGCGTCGGGACAATGCCGCCGACGCTACAGGGCCGTTGAATCAGCTGCGACGGTGCCCCGCCGTGATGGATCACGGCGCTACGGTTTCTTGCGCCGTATCATCGGGTATGCTACGGTTTCTTGCGCTTGCTGGTTTGCTGCTGGCCACCCCCTCGCCTCAAAACGACTCTACGCGTCGGGTCTTCTCACCTGACACGCAGGCTGATACACGACCCGACGCGCCTCTCAGCGAGCGGCGGGTATCGTACGACATCGACGTGACGTTGGACCCAGAGGCGAAGACGGTGTCTGGCGTCGAGCGGATCACGTGGCGGAATACGGGGCCACAGCCGGTCGGGGAGTTGCAATTCCACATGTATCTGAACGCGTTCAAGCCCGGCTCGACGTTCATGCGAGAGAGCGGCGGCCGGCATCGGGGCTTCGAGGCCTCGTCTGAGGATCGCTGGGGGGGCGTCGAGCTATCGTCGCTGCGCATCGTGGATGCGCCCCTCGTGCCAGATGGAGATCTGCTCGGCACGCCGGCGCTCGACCCGATCACAGCCGGCACTGAGCTCCTCGATGAGGCGCGGTTCATTCAGCCAGACGATAGCAATCTGTCCGATGAAACCGTGCTCTCTGTTCCGTTGCCAGAAGCCGTGGCACCCGGCGAGACCGTGACGATTGAAATCGACTTTGTCTCGACGCTGCCGGAAATCGTTGCGCGGACGGGATGGGCCACGTCGAGTTCGGGCGAGCCGTTTTTTATGGTGGCGCAGTGGTTTCCGAAGCTCGGCGTCTATGAGATTCCAGGACAGCGCTACGTGCCGGCCGATGCGGAAACCGGGCGCTGGAGCACGCATCAATTCCACGCGAACAGCGAGTTCTACGCCGACTTCGGGACGTACCGAGTCCGCATGACGGTGCCGGCGGATTACGAACTCGGTGCTACCGGCCAGCAAGTTTCCGCTGAAGATCTCGGTGAGCAACGGGCCGAGACGTACTGGGCAGCCGACGTGCACGACTTCGCCTGGACGACGGGAGCCAACCTCTTGGTCTTCGAAGACCAGTGGGAAGACGTGCAGCTCCGCCTGCTGATGCAACCCGAGCACGAGGCACAGGCTCAACGGCACTTCGACGCGGCTAAGATCGCGCTCGACCGCTTCGACGCCTGGTACGGCGAGTATCCGTACCCGACCCTCACGCTCGTCGACGGCGTCGGCGGCTCCAATGGCATGGAGTACCCGACGCTCATCACATGCGGCACCGTCTACATGCTGCCCGAGTGGGCACGGCCGCTAGAGCTCGTCACGATTCACGAGTTCGGCCACCAGTACTGGTACGGGCTCGTCGCGAGCAACGAAGCCGAGGAGGCCTGGCTGGACGAGGGCATCAACTCCTACAGCGAGGTCAAGGTGATGGAGGAGGCCTACGGACGAGGTAGTGTGATCGATTTCCCCGGCTTCAAGATCTCCGATTCTGACTTCCAGCGCCTTTCCTACACCGAGCAAAACCCGACCCGAGGCGCGATCTACGCGCGCAGTTGGGACTACACGACGCGAGG
>JBCDHV010000653.1:0-2114 GCA_038749615.1 Bacteroidota bacterium | reverse complement strand
ATGGCTGGGCCGGCAAGGGCTGCGCTGTAAAAGGTTGGGCGGTAAACGGCTGGGCTTGCACGATCGGCTGCTGCTGCTGCCCAAACGCCGCCGGCGGAGCCGCGGCCCCAAAACCGGCCTGCGGCGCGACGATCTGCCCCGTCGCAGGAAGCCCCGTCGCAGGCAGCCCCGTCGCAGGAAGCCCCGTCGCCGGCAGCGCGTCGCCCGGGTAGTACGGCTGCGCCGTACCCGGCTGAATCACCCGCGTCGCCGGAGCCGGCACACGATCGGCCCCCAGCGGGTTGGTAAACGGCTGGTGATTCGTGCGACACCCCGTCGCGACGAGCGCCCCGGCCAGAACAAAGCAGCCGGCCCGAGACCCGCTAAGTAGCGTCGGTGTCATCTGCAGCCTCTTCTCCGCGATGGCGGCGCGGCTCTCGACCCGCGGCCGGCTGGGCCCCAGGTTTACGAGCGCAAAATCCACGTTCAGGGTAGATCGCCGCGGAAAGTAGAAGCCTGAGCCGCCCGCGTAAAGGCCGCTCGAGGCATTGGCGTCTCTCGCATACCGCTGAAAATTGATGGCCGAGACGCGACCCGTGATTTTTCACAAGCCCAGTTGTCAAAAGCACCTTGACGGTCGAACGGCAGCCTCTATCGTGTGCTGAGACGCTGTATCAACGGTACATTTTTCGCCAGCAACGCCGCACGCTGTGGCTAGCAAGCTGTCGCGAAGACCCATGCATACGAAACCGTCCATGCCGGCGTGAATGCTCGCCTGTTTAGCTCGCTGATGCTCGACTGCACCCTAGTTGGGCGCCTCGAATCAGCGGCGCTGCAGCTAGTAGGCAAGGATGATTGGATCACTCGCGACGCCGTCAAAGCCGCGTTTGCGGCCGAGCGTGATTGTGATCCCGAAAGCTGTAAGGAGCGGAAAGTGAAGTCGAGACGACCGCGTTTAATCCCAATCTCACCATGGTTTGCGCTGCTGCTGGCGATCCTCATCGGGCCAACATCTTTCTCGCAGACTTTTGAGAATTTCATAGAGCCAGGCGGCTCAACCGTATTTAACGCCATCTCGCCCGACGATCCCCCGGTCGATGTGAGCTGGCCAATCCTGCCCTGGACCCGTGGCGGGGCGAACTCGACCTACGCTGAGTGGCTGACCTTCACCGGGTCGGTTTTCCCTGATCCAGCCCCGGACGACATCCTGCCAGACGTCGGTTTCTCCGGCTTCTCCGACATCAACGAGGCAACCCTTAACGAGCTGACGGACGGCGGGTTCATCACGAGCACGAACAACATCTATTCGTTCTTTGCCGTGACGGACTTCGAGATCACTCTCCCTGCCCCGGAAACGCCTGTCGGGGCAACCTCGTACTTCGTCGCTCAGTTCAACGTCTTCGGGAGTTCACTCGACTTAGACTCGGTCCTTCTGTCGTATGACGACCTTCAGCAGCCACTGGTCCCGGACGGCAGCCTCGAACTCACCAATATTTTCCGCGGCGCCGGGGAGTTTGCCGGGCAAAACATAAGCCGCCTTTTCTGGTGGGAGATCGAGGACGCGGTACCCGAGGACTACGCCCTAGAGTTCAACGCCCAGACAACGTCGATGTCGCTCACCTCGGTGGCGCTGGACGCGTTTGCGGCGGTTAGCGGCCCGGCGGCCGATTACAACCTCGACACCAACGTGGACTCGCTCGACTACGACAGCTGGGTCGCGAGTTTTGGTCAGTCGGGCACGTCGGCCGACGGCAACGGGGACGGAGTCGTCTCTGCGGCGGACTACCCCGTTTGGCGGGACAGCGTGACTTCGCCCGCTTTGGCGGCGACGGCCCCGGCATTTCTCGCGACCTCAGTCCCGGAGCCTGCGTCACTTGCGACGATGCTCTTCGCCGCATCGTTGAGCTGCCCGATCATCGGCCGCCCGCGACGCGTCATCCACTCACACCGGAACTGAGCCTCGGGGGTTGGCATATGGACGCCCAACTAAGGCGAGCGGCTTTTACGCTGGTCGAGCTGCTTGTCGTCATCGCGATTATCGGGATTCTGATAGCCCTTTTGCTGCCGGCGGTTCAGTCCGCTCGCGAAGCGGCACGGCGGGCCACCTGCTCGAACAACTTGAAGCAGATTGGGCT
>JBCDHV010000652.1:0-2120 GCA_038749615.1 Bacteroidota bacterium | reverse complement strand
CGCTGATTACCCACCTGCCGGCGGATGAGGGCCGGTCGTTGCTGCGCTGGCTGCCGGAGCCCCACGCAGCAGAAGTCCTTCCCGAACTGGAAGACGATTTCCGTGCCGAACTGCTAGAAACGTTCTCGTCTGAGCGCATCTCGACGTTCATCGACGCACTCGACACGGATGATGCTGCCGACGTTTTGGCGGACCTCCCGGACGAGGTAGTCGCTGAGGTGCTGCCGGAACTGGAGGACGAAGACGAGATCCGCGACCTACTTCGGTACGACGAAGAGTCGGCCGGGGGTATCATGGAGACGGACTACGTGTCCGTGTCCGAGACCATGACCGTTGCTGAGGCAACCGAGGAAGTCCGCCGGCTCGCGGAGGAAGTCGATCCCGTCTACGTCGTCTACGTCGTGGCCGGCGCGGACCGGTTGGTCGGCGTCGTGTCTCTGAAGAAACTCTTGCTTTCGGCCGCCCATGCGTCGATTCGCTCGATCATGGAAGAAGAGCCGGTCTACGCCACCCCAGAGCTCGACCAGGAGGACATCGCTCGTTTGATGGAGCGCTACGACTTGGTAGCCCTGCCCGTTGTAGACGACAACCGCCGGCTCGTCGGCCGCATCACGATCGATGATGTGGTGGATGTTATCCGCGAAGAGGCGGAAGAGGACATCCAGCGGATGAGCGGAACGCAAGACGAAGAGATTACCGCGTCCGTGCTCTCGATCAGCAAGGGCCGGCTGATCTGGTTGCTGATTGGGTTGGTGGGGGCGCTGCTTTCGGGCCTTGTGATCAAAGGCTTCGAAGACGTCATCAGTCAGGTGACCGTGCTCGCCATGTTCATCCCCGTGGTCATGGCGATGGCCGGGAATGCCGGTATCCAAAGCTCCTCGATTGCCGTCCAGGGCCTCGCCTCGGGCGACCTGTGGACGAGCGATCTGATGCCCAGAATCGGAAAAGAGCTTGCCGTGTCTCTCGTGACAGGCGCGGTGTTGGCCGTCGTCCTTGGGCTTTCGATCTGGCTGCTCAATTCGGTCCTGACCTCGCTCGATCAGGCATTGGTTGCCGGCGAAGAAGTCCTTCCGTTGGTGTTGACGGCTGCTCTAGCGCTGTTCATCGTCATCATCCTCGCCACCACCATTGGCGCAACGGTCCCGCTCCTCCTCGACCGGTTCAGCATCGACCCAGCCCTCGCGACCGGCCCTTTCATCACCACCAGCAACGACATCCTCGGCCTGATCGTCTACTTCTGGGTGGCCACGCTGATTTTCCCAGGATTGGGATGATGTCAGCAACATGGCATGTACTGGACATGGCATGTACCGGACATTGCCTCTTTTTGTAGGACGATTCCTACGCGGCACCCCGCCCTCGTAGGCCGAGTTCGTTCCAGAAACGCTCGACCCGCTTGCCGTTGACACCGAGATCGCTGTAGCCGACGCGGCTGGCGCTGCGGACGTGAACGACGCTGCCCTTCACGTAGGGGTCGATCTGGACGCGGAAGTCGTCTTTGAACACGGCGATCGGGAAGACGGCTGTGAAATCGTCGCCAGACCGGCGGATCTCCGTCGCACCCATGCGCTCCAGTGCAGCGGCAACCCGGTTGGCCATGGCGTCCGGCTTCGAGGTCTTGGCGAGCCGGCTATCTCGGACGCAGTTGGGCGAATCCGGGCAGGCTGGCAGCGGATTGGGCACGCCCGTACGGTTGAGCGGGGCCGGCGAGCCCTCGCCCAGTCTGCTGTTCGCGTACAAAAATCCAAGGCCACCGACGGCCGCCAGAGCAACGATAAGTTTGCGCATAGATCTGTCAAGAATCAAAAGGAAAGGCCCGCCTCGGACCGGAGCCTACCGGAAAGGTTTCTTTTTCGAGTAGGGGGCAGGGGCAAGGGCGCAGGGTGAAGGGGACATCTGCCATGCTTCACGGAGCGCTTAGCCCAGAACGCTCAAATTCACCCAGCCGGCCCGGAATTCACTTGACAGGCTTCATCGAAATGAGCTTGACCCGTTAGCACGTACACCCCGATTCTTGCTAGACTCCTTCATCGAATCGAGGTCTCTCTATGTCCAAGATCCGCTATTCCGACGACTTTCGCCGAGACGCTGTCCGTCTTGTCACCGAAGCCGGTCACTCG
>JBCDHV010000651.1:0-2120 GCA_038749615.1 Bacteroidota bacterium | reverse complement strand
TCCACACCAATTGCCGGTCGGTTGCCTCGGGGTTCAACTTCTTGTACACGTCCCACGTGATCAGCGTCGAGCAGGAATTGAAGACCGAAGACAAGCTCGACATCAACGCGGCCAGCAAGCCGGCCACCACCAATCCTCGCAGCCCAACCGGCAACAGTGCGGCTACGAGTGCCGGCAGCGCTTCGTTGTCGTTGTCGAGCGTCAGATCGCCCTGGGTGACGAGAACGTACGCGATGATGCCTGGCAGTACGAACAGGAAAACCGGTAAAAGCTTCAGGAAGCCGGCGAAGATCGTACCCCGCCGTGCCTCATCGATGTTGCGGGCGGAAAGGGTGCGCTGAACGATGAATTGATCCGTACACCAGTACCAGATCCCCAGAATCGGCGCGCCGAACAGGATGCCCGTCCAAGGAAAGTCTGGATCCGACATCGGCTTCCACATGCTCAGGTAGTCCTCTGAGCCGTTCGCGGCCAGCGTCTCCATCATGCCAGACCAGCCTCCGATGGCGTTCAACCCAAGCAACGTCACCGCGATGGACCCGCCGATCAGCACGAAGGTTTGGATGAGGTCTGTGTACAAGACCGCACGCAGGCCACCAAACACGGTGTAGATCCCTGTCGCAATCACGACAATCAACGCACCCGTCCAAAACGGAACTCCGATGGCGCTGAATACCACCGCGCCGGCGAAAATCGTCACGGAAATCTTCGTCAGCACGTAGGCCAAGATCGAGATCGAGGCGAGGTACCAGCGGGCGCTGGGCGAATAGCGGCGTTCGAGGAATTCGGGCATCGTGAAGACGCCACTCTTGACGTAGAACGGGACGAACACCCAACCCAAGAGCAGCAAAATCAGCGAGGCCAACACCTCGAATTGCCCCGGCGCTACCCCGCTGGCCGCTCCCGACCCGGCGAGCCCCACCAAGTGCTCACTCCCGATGTTCGAGGCAAAAAGCGAGGCACCGATAACGAACCAGCCTACGTTTCGGCCGGCCAAGAAGTAATCGTCGGCCCCCTCACTGCCTTTCCGTTTGCGTTCGCGCACGGTGGAGACAATGGCGACGCCGAAGACAATGCCGAAGTAGAGGAAGATGATGGCCCAATCGAGGCCGGCCAGTAAATTCATGTGGGGAAGCGCGGCGGGTTCTGCAGTCTGGCCCTCGGGTGTGGTGGTGAGTCGGGGCCGGCTGCGCGGATGGAAAACACGGCAATCTAGACACAGTAATCTAAACGCGGCAATCTAGCTGTGACGTAGGGCCCGGGCAACGTCTCCACGCGAACATCTCTGCTCCAGGCCCCGTGAAGCTGTACATTTTGCGTCTGAGCACTCTCCTGCCACCCGACCCGACTCCTTTCTCAAGCTTAGCCCGTCTCACCCTATGCCCTTCCCTCCTCTTCCCATCGCAGCCGGACTCATGAACCTCCATCAGTGGGGGCATTCCGCGTCCCAGCGGCTCGACTGGATCAAATCCGTGCTCGATCTCGGCATCACGGTCTTTGACCACGCAGATCTCTACGGCGGATATGGTAACGAGGGACTCTTTGGTGAGGCCTTGGCCCTCGAACCGGCCATTCGCTCCCGGATGTTTCTGGTGACGAAATGCGACATCGTGCTTCGGCCTCCAGCAGAGCGAGCCAAGCACTACGACAGCAGCCCGGCTTACATCACCACGCAGGTCGAACGCTCGCTCCAGCACCTCAACACGGATCACGTCGAGGTTCTGCTCCTCCACCGTCCCGATCCGCTCATGGACGTGGACGAGACGGCTGAGGTCTTGCGCAAGCTCGTCTCGGATGGAAAAGTGTTGCATCTGGGCGTCTCGAACTTCAGCTCGGCGCAGTTCGACCTCCTCCAGAGCCGGCTCGACGTGCCGCTCGTGACCAACCAGATCCAGCTCTCGCTGCTGCACGTGGATCCTCTCTACGATGGCACGCTCGACCAAGCGCAGCAACATCGCGCGCAGCCCATGGCCTGGTCTCCCCTCGCCGGCGGGCGGCTTTTCACGGGCACAGACGAGCAATCGCGCCGCGCTCAGGCTAAGCTTCACGAAGTAGCCAGGCGCTACGAGAAGCCCGTCGACCAGATCGCGTTGGCGTGGATCCTGCGGCTCCCCAGCCGG
>JBCDHV010000650.1:0-2132 GCA_038749615.1 Bacteroidota bacterium | reverse complement strand
CTTGGAGTCGGTCCAGATGGGCGAACGCGAGGTGCTCGTCGAAGATGCCGGCGCGACCCGCCTGATGGCTGTCGTCCGCGGCGAGCCTCCTGTTGACCTGCGCGAGTCGCTCCAGGCTGTTCTCGACCGGTTCAACCTGCGGCATGCCCGCGACCTCCGCTCGTATGACGGCGACAGCGCCCCCTTCGAGGGGAGCCGGCCGCTTCTGGAATCCGCACTCGTCTCGCGGCTCAAGAGCGAAGATGCGGATGAGCCTCCGTCCTCTGGCCAACGCTTTTGGACGATCGCTGGCCTGCTGTTCTCACTCGTAGTCGGGGTACTCGCTTTTTTTGCAATCCGCGACTCGCTGCGATGGCGAGACTTGGTGCGTTCGCTCGCGTCTGTCCCGGGTGTCGAGCTCATTTCGGCAGACCGCCCTGAACTGACCGCATTGCTCGATCCACTCGCGCCGGCTCCCGAGCAGCTGTTGCGGTGCGAAGAGCCTGGGAGCTACGTCTCTCGCTGCCGGCTTCAGAGTGACGAGATCGAGGCGCAGTGGATCGAATTTCGATCGCCGGCACCTGAGATCGCGCTCGAACGGGCGTACCGCGTGTTGGCCCCGCCGGCCGGCACGTCCCTTGAGCTGGAGGCTGCTGCCCTGACGGTGACCGGCAGCCCCGACGCCACCTGGGCCTCCACCGCACAGCGCCTAGCCCCGCTCATTCCAGGCATCGATACCCTCCAGGTCCAACTCGACCGCTCAGCACGGGAACGGCTCGACCTGCTACGGCGGCAAATTCAGGACGTCGAGTTGACCTTCGCCGAGGGTTCAGCAGCGTTGGCTGCTGGGCAAGCCGTCGAAATCCAGAGGCTTGTCACAGATATTGCTTCAGCGTATACTTTGAGCCAGGAGCTCGGTGGCACGGTGACCTTGGTCGTTACGGGACACGCCACCCCCACCGGTTCCGAAGCAATCAACCAGCAGCTCGTCCAGGAACGGGCACGCCAGGCGCTCGCGATGCTTTCGTCCAGTGGCCTTAGGCCTCTTCTGTCGGCCCAAGAGCCTTTGCAGACCGATCTCCAGTCCGGTGGCCTTTCGGGCCGCACAGCGTCTTTTGACATTCGTCTCACCCCACCCTAGGGATAGGCACGGCCAGGGCAGGTTCACCACCACAGTAGGACCCGCTCGCTGCCTCACCCCGCCTTACCGGCCCCGCTCATGCTACAAAAGAAAGTCTGCATGCTGGGGGCGTACGCGGTGGGTAAGACCAGCCTGGTCTCGCGCTTCGTTAAGAGCCTGTTTTCGGACAAGTACCACACGACGGTCGGCGTCCGAATCGACAAGAAGCCGGTTGAGCTTGATGGCGAAACGGTCAATATCATTTTGTGGGATCTGCACGGCGAGGACGAGTTCCAGCGCGTGCACGCCTCGTACCTCCGCGGGACGGCCGGCTACATGCTCGTGGTCGACGGCACACGCCCGGACACTGTGCAGACGGCGCTCAACTTGCACGCCCGGGCCCGCACGGTTCTAACGGACGTCCCGGCGCTCGTCCTCCTCAACAAGCGCGATCTCGTAGACGCATGGACGGTGTCGGACTCGGACTTCGAGGCCCTGAGATCAGCTGGCCTCGAACTCGTCGAAACGAGTGCCAAGACCGGTGCCGGCGTGGAAGCTGCCTTTCAGCGGCTGACGAAACGGATGATCGATGGATGATCTGGCTCCCGAGGTACGCCGGCGCTTGAGCACGCTTCTCCACCAGCATCGGCTTGCGCACATCACGACCAAGGCAGACGGGACGGTGCGCCGGGCAGGTGGTGCGTTAGACACCTTTGGCCTGTCCGTAGCGACAGGGGCATTCGTGGCAGACATCCTGCCCGTGTTGCATCCCCTTCCCTCGGAAGCAGAATCCATCCGCATCCCGCTCGTGCATATGCCTTCGGGCCACGTCGCGCACATTGAGTACGTGGCAGACGCAGATGGAGCGACGGTCTTCCTGTTCGATGTCACGCCCGAGTACCGCCGGCTAGTAGGCTTGCAACAGCGCATGAACGAGTTCAGGCTCCTGGTGACGGCCGAGCCTGACCGGGTGAGTACGCTCGTGGCCTCGTTGGATGCCTTAGCGATCCGCGTCCAAGGTCGTACGCTGACG
>JBCDHV010000649.1:0-2145 GCA_038749615.1 Bacteroidota bacterium | reverse complement strand
GGCACCGGCTTGTCGGAAAAGAAACGAATCGACCGCCGGCGATCCATTAATTCGTAAAATGCATCGGCTCGTTCGATCATCTGCTCTTCCGGCAGGGCTTCGAACGGATAGGTAATGTGACCCATTTTTCTATTCTTGGTTGATCAGGCTGGCCGACGTGAAGGTACCGCCGAAACATACGTTCCACGTCGAGAGTCGTCACCGCGTTTTCTGCTGATCCAACGCATCCCTCATGTCCAAGCCGGCGAAGCCGTTCAGACTGTACAATACCCTCCTCCGCTCCACCGAACCCCTCGTCACTCAAGAGCCGAATCACCTGACGCTCTATTCGTGCGGGCCAACGGTGTATTCGTATGCGCACATCGGCAATTTTCGCTCGTTTCTGACGTCAGACCTCATCGTCCGCACGGCGCAGGCCATCGGTTGGAAAACGACCTACGTCTCAAATGTGACGGATGTTGGGCACCTCACCGAAGACGACGTGGCCGACTCTAGCGGTGAGGACAAAATGGCGCGGGCGCTCCATTCCAAAGGTGGGCAACAGTTCGCGAACGTTTGGGATTTGGCGAGGCACTACACGGAGGTCCTGATCAACGACTGGAACCAGCTCAACCTGCTGGCCCCGCAAGTCCGGCCCCGGGCCACGCAGCACATGCGCGAGCAGATTCAAGCCATCGAACAGCTCGTCGAATCAGGGCACGCGTACGAAGCGCCCAATGCCGTGTACTTCTCGGTCGATAGCTTCCCGAACTATGGAAAACTGTCTGGTAATACGAGCGGGGATGAACTCGAAACGGCCGTGCGCAACGTCGTCGTTGACGATGGCAAACGGGATCCGCGCGACTTCGCGCTGTGGAAGAAGGACGAAAAGCACCTGATGCAATGGCACAGCCCTTGGGGCTGGGGCTTCCCCGGCTGGCACCTCGAATGCTCGGTCATGGCGCAACAATACCTGGGCGACACGCTCGATCTCCATGCCGGCGGTGAAGACCTGATCTTCCCTCACCACGAGTGCGAGATCGCGCAGGCCGAGAGCCTTACCGGCAAGCCGTTCGCCCGGCACTGGGTCCACACGCGCTTCTTGCAAGTCGAGGGCGAGAAGATGGCCAAGAGCGCCGGTAACTTTTTCACCGTGCGCGACCTGGTGGCCCCAGAAGACGAGGGCGGACGCGGCGTTCCTCCCATGGCGCTCCGGTACGCGCTCATCTCGGGCCACTATCGCAAGCCGTACAATTTCACGTTCCAAACGCTGCGCGCTTGCGCGGGGCACGTCAACCGCTACACCGAGGCTGAAGCGCGAGTCAACAAAGCCCTCACAGCAGCCAGCGAAGCCGGCGACGACCACCTCGGGCCGGTCCTCGAACCGATCTACGAACGGGTCCTCGATGCCATGCTCGAAGATCTGAATACGCCGTCCGCTTTGGCTGCGGCCCTGGAGGGCGTCAAAGCCATTCAAGCAGCCGACGACCTGAACGTCGCCTCGGCCCGCAGCGCACGCATGTGGCTCGACCGCATCGAAAAGCTCCTCGGTATCAAAGGCAACGAGCCAACGCGCACAGAAACTGCCGAGCCAGACGCCTTCGCGCAGCGCGTCGAGGCCATGATCCGGTCGCGAAACGAGGCACGTGCTGCGAAAGACTGGACATTCGCCGACGCGGTTCGAGACGAGTTGACGGCTCTGGGCGTCGAGTTGAAAGACGGCGCGGACGGAACGATGTGGCGCAGGACGGACGACTTGGCCGGCACCTGGCGCTAACGGACCTTACCTAGAACCAGCCCCTAGCGTGTCGCGACGGCTCTCCCTCCTACTTCTCGTTCCTGTAGCGCTGGTGCTGGTGGGCTATGTCCTGCTGCCGGCCTGGGAAACGGTCCGTCTTTCGATCGAGGACGGTACGCTCTGGCGGCTCTTTGAGGACGGGACTAGCGGCGCGGCGTGGCGTGGGCTCGTCACGTCGGTGGGGGTCTCGCTGGTGAGCGTCCTCTTGTCCGGCATCCTGGGCACCAGCCTCGCCTTTGCGTTCTACCGGTTCGACTTCCCGATGCGCCGGCTCCTCGGTACGGCCGCGTTGGTCCCGCTCGCTCTCCCCCCACTCGTGGGCGTACTCGCGTTTCTGTTCTTGTACGGGGAGAGCGGGATTCTGCCTC
>JBCDHV010000648.1:0-2145 GCA_038749615.1 Bacteroidota bacterium | reverse complement strand
GCGAAAGCTCGTTAGGAGTGCATTCGTTCATGACGTTGGAGGTGCGTACCCGAGGTACGGACCGAGAACGCAGGGACGAAGACGCCCTAACGAGCCGAGCGCAGCCCAAAATCACAAATCCAAAACAGCTTCTGAGCATTCCCGAGTCACACTGGACGTCGGTGCAGATCACCCGGTCCCAGGGCTCGAAATCCGGAGGTTGCTCTGTGATCGTAGCCTCTACCCAATGGTCGTTGAGATCTGCCTCGGTACTCACCATCCGGAAGTGCGGATGGCCGTCAAACCCGCGCTCCACGTCGCCCTCGGTCCAATTGGACTCGTCGGTAAAGCCACTAGGCACGTCGAGCCACCAAAGAAGTCCGTAGTTCGGGTTCAAACGCTGCGACGGCTTGATTGACGACTCGACCCATGCCTCCGGAACGATTTGCTCTCCATTCCACCGCCCGCCCTGAAGCATGAGTTGGCCAATCCGGGCCAGATCGCGGGGCGTCGTCTCCATGTCGGCGTGGGTCCAGGCTTGCCCGTCCGGGTAAACCCGCAGCCGCGTGTTCGTCATCCCGAGTGGAGCAAACAGCCGGCGGGCAGCGTAGGCCTCGATCGGTTCCTCTGCCGCACGGTCCATAAGAGGCGACAGAAGAAACGCCCCGTCATTCGAGTAGGCCCACGCCTGGCCCGGATCGGCCACCAGCTCTAGGCCAAACACGAACGCCTCTTTGTCTTCGACGGACCCAACCTCGGTCTCGCCTGGCCCGAAATCCGGGAGTCCTGAGGTCATGGAGAGCAGGTGCTGGACGGTGACGCCGGCCTCGGCCCCGGCTGCCCACTCGGGAACATAGCGCGAGACCGGATCCTCGACGGACAATGCCCCGTCACCAACCAGTAGGCCGGCCAGCAACCCCGACACCGACTTCGTAGTCGACATAGCATACATCGGCTCTCGGTACCCTGGCCCGTACCATTCCTGGACAATCTGCCCTTGGTAGACGATGAGGCACGCGTTTGCCGCGCTGCGCTCGCACAAGTTCTCATGCGCTGCGAGCGCGCTGATGTCAAGGCCAAGCGAACCCGGATCGCCGGCCACGGGCCAGTCGTCATCCATCGAGGGAGCCGGCGGCTCTACCTCTCCTCGCAGTTTATGCACCTCAGCCTCCACCCAAGAGCCGGCAACGGCCTCGGCGCACAAGTCATCGTAAGCGGCGAGGTGTTCAGACGCAGCGCCTGAACGGCCGAGCCGGAGGCCGGCGTAGATGAGGCTGTAGTAGGCTTCGCACCGAGACGTAAGCGGTTGAGCCTCGTCCGCTGCGATGCTGACGGCTACCTCAGCCGCCTCTGCCCACCGGCCGGCCCGGTTCAACTCCATCGCACTCTGCGCCGCGGCGGTATGAACGAAGGAGAACACCAGAAGCGTCAGTGCGGAGCGCATGGGAGAGGGTCACTGTACGTTGTACCAGGCATGGGTGGGAGCGGTGCCAAACGGAGTCCGAGAGGATACGGCCGGCTTACCTGGGCAGTGTGCTGGGGTGGTACACCTGAAGCCATACCCATTTTTTCGCTTCAGATCTAAGCTGTAGTGTGAGGCTAACAAGCTACTCATCGGCCGCGTTCAATCCAGATCCACATAGCCGGCTTCAAAGCCTTCTTGGGGTGGAATCGGGGTAATCACGTCGACGAGGATGCCGTTTGGGTCTTCCGTGATGAAGTGGCGCTGCCCGTGAGGCTCGTCGCGAAGCGGCACGTGCATCGGAAACCCCTCGGCTTCGAACGCAGCATGGGCGGCGTCCACGTCTTCGACCTCGATTGTCAAGATGACTCCTGCCGCTGTCGCGGACCGCCACCGCTCGGGGACGCTGGAGTGGTCAGGCTCAATGAACGCGAGCTCATACGGGAGATCCCCCTCGGCGCGGAGGCTGAGGTACCAGTCGGCCTCGTAGACGACTTTGAAAGGAAGGTGCGTGGTGTAGAACTGGCGAGCGGCCTTCAGGTCGTTCACCGTGAGCAAGGGATAGAAGCTCGTGATCGTCATGATCGCAGTAAGATCGAGGTAGCGGAGGTGTACCGATGGGTTGGCCAATGCAGAAAGACTCTTGCGTGGGGACTTTCGTTTTCCCGGGCAGAGCACAGACCTTACAGATAGCTGTTTCCGGG
>JBCDHV010000647.1:0-2153 GCA_038749615.1 Bacteroidota bacterium | reverse complement strand
TGACCGGATCGTTGACGCTCGATCTCGCGGAGCCGGCCAATTCGCAGATCGAAATCGTAGCGCCGGTCGAGTCGTTTGACAGTGGCAACGGCGGGCGGGACCGCAAGATGGCGGAGTTGGTCGAGACGGAAGTGAATCCCAACGTGCGGTTCGTGTCGAGCAGCATCGAGGCGGAGGCGTGGGACGGAACCGCCGGCCGCTGGATTGCACGCGGCGATCTCACGTTCCACGGTCTCACGTTTCCGGCCGAGATCCCCGTCGACGTGCAAGTCGAAGACGGGCAGTTCGTGGCTACCGGCTCGTTCGAGATTTCGCTCGATCAGTACGAGGTCGAGCGCCCCAAGCTGCTCCTCGCCAAGATCCGCGACACGATCGAGTTGGATGCCCGTGTCGTTGGACTGCTGGAGGGATAGCGGTCAGGCCAGACCGTCACGCCTGGACACGCACCACCACGTTGCCCCGCTTGCGCCCAGTGTCCACGTAGCGGTGCGCTTCGATCATCGACTCGAACGGATAGACTCGGTCGACGACGGGCCGGTACTGCCCCGCTTCCGCGAGCGACGCCAGGGTGTTCAAGTCTGTAGCTGAACTCGTGGACGGGCCGGCGACGATGTCTTTGCCTGTCCGCCACGCCACCCAGGGCGAGCGAAGCAGATCCCCAGGAGAGCCGTTGACCATCAGCAGCCGGCCTCCAGGACGCAACAGGTGCAATGCATCGCTCAGTTGGAGCGAGGCGGCATTCTCCATGACGATATCGAACGCTGGAGCCAGATCAGCGATGGACGTCTGAGTGTAATCGACCACCTCGTCGGCCCCGAGTGAGCGCACCAGCTCGGCGTTTCTGCCACTGCAGACGGCCGTCACGTGAGCGCCGTGGTATTTGGCAAGTTGGATGGCCGCTGTGCCCACAGCTCCAGAGGCTCCGTTGATCAGGATGCGGTCTCCGGGCACCAGGCGTCCTCGGCGGAAGAACGCCGACGCCGTGAGGCCTCCAAAGCCCAGCGCTGCCGCCTCCTCGGTGCTCAGGGAAGCCGGCTTGAGGGTGAGCGGCGCGTCCTCGAGGATGGCGATGTATTCCGCGTGGGCACCCCGTTGAGGGTCAGCAAATCCGCAGACCACGTCACCCACGGCAAAGCGTTCGACCTCGGCTCCGACTTCCGCGATCTCTCCGACGAACTCAGTGCCGAGAATGGGCTGCCGGAGCTTCTTCCACCCAAAAGCCAACCGCGCAAACAAACGAAACGCTGCCGGCATGTCCAGACTCCGCAAGCGCCAATCGCCGGCGGAGACCGTCGTGGCCTGGATACGGATCAGGACCTCGTTCGGGCCGGCTCGCGGGGTATCGACCTCCTGTAATTCGACGACCTCTGGCGGGCCGTATCCGGTAGCTACGTAAGCATTCATGAGACGCGAGATTGGGAACAAGGAGCGGCTCGCCGTACGGAAGGCATGAACTCGGGTTACCGCACCGGCGAAGGAGATTGGCCGAAGACCGGGGATTCCCAGGCAAGCGTAAAGAGCTCGATCTCGCGCTCCCGGCCGCGCAGTTTTTGGGTTCCCAGGGAACGGATGCCGGCGTCTGGCCCGAACTCGAGCAACGACATCAACTCGTCTGAGATCAGGAGATCGACGCCGTGCGTGTTGCACAAGCCCTGAATGCGGGCCGTCGCGTTCAAGACATCGCCGGTGAACACGATTTCCCGTTTCAGCGCGCCGATCTCGCCCGTCGTGACGGCCCCCACGTGGAAGGCCGCCTTGAAATCCGGCACAACGCCAAACGTAGCCTCGTACCAGGCTGCACGCTTGTGTAGGTCTCGCTTCATTGCCAGGAAGCTACGGATGCAATTCAGGTTCTCGATGCCACGGTCGACGGGCCAAGACACCACGACCTCGTCGCCGACATACTGATAAATCTCGCCAGCGTAATCGACGATGCCGGCCGACAGATCGCGGTAGTAGGCGCGCAGCAGCTCGAAGTAGCGGAGATGCCCCAGGTCTTCGGCGATCTGCGTGGACGACTTCATGTCGGAGAACATGAAAATGCGGGTTTCTTCCTTGGGCCTGTGGTACCGGCCGGTGAAGAAGTTCACGAGTATGCCGTGGCCGATGTGCTCGCTGATCTCGGCGTAGATGAGCGAGACGACGAGCATCGT
>JBCDHV010000646.1:0-2185 GCA_038749615.1 Bacteroidota bacterium | reverse complement strand
GTTGATGTGGTGGAGGCGGTCTTTACGCCACTGCCGGCCGCCGGCCCGCTTGCGCTCGACTACGGCGAGTCGGAGACGCAACTTGCGCTCATGAACGCCATCGAGCCGTTGGAGCAAGGGTTCAACGGAGCCGGCGTGCGGATTGGCTTCTTGGACACGACGTACGATTTCGATCACCAAGTCTTCGAGCGCCTCGTTGCGGAGAATCGGCTCATCGCAGTGATCGACACGACGGGCCAGGGCGCCCAATCGAACACCCACGGGCATACCGTGGCGAGCACGGCGGTCGGATTCCGGGAAGGGACGCTGATCGGGCCGTGCTGGGGCGGTGAGGTACTGGCCGCTACGACGGAATTTGCACCGTCGGAGACCAATCAGGAGGAGGACGCCTTCGTCGCCGGCATTGAATGGATGGAAATGATGGGGGCAGACATCGTTAACGTCTCGCTCGGCTACAGCACGTTCGATGCCGGCCAGCGTAGCTACACCACGGCTGATCTCGACGGTGATACCGGCGTCACCACCCGCGCCGCCGACCGGGCCGCGCAACGAGGCGTGGTGGTCGTCACCAGCGCCGGCAACGAGGGCAGCAGCCCGTGGCAGCGCATCACGACGCCCGCCGATGGCGATTCTGTGATCACGGTGGGCGCCGTGACAGCCGAAGGCGTGCGGGCTGGCTTCAGCTCAACAGGCCCCACCGCCGACGGCCGGACCAAGCCGGACGTCGTGGCGCAGGGTGCGAGCACGGTCATCGCGCGTTCAGGGTCAGGCTATGCCTTTGCGAACGGCACGTCGTTTTCGAGCCCGCTTACAGCCGGCGTCGTATGCCAGATCCTCCAGGCCAATCCCGGGTTGTCGCCCATTGAAGTGCGCGACCTGCTCCGGAGCACGGCGAGCCAGGCCAACAACCCAGACAACCTTCTCGGATGGGGCATCGTGAACGCCGCGGCAGCCGTTCAGGGGGCCATTACCGTCGACAACGAAGTGGAGACGCCGGCCCTTGCCGGGTTCACGCTCAATGCCGTCTATCCCAACCCGTTCGCCGAACGTGCGACGCTTAGTTTCGAAGCACCTGCGGCGGCCAGCGAAACGCACGTCCGGGTCTACGATCTCCTCGGGCGCGTCGTCGCTGAACCGTTCACCGGCCGTCCGGCCCCCGGGCTCAACACCATCCAGTTCGATGCGTACGACTGGCCCGCTGGCGTTTACCTACTCAGCCTCGAAACGCAAAACGGCACCGTTGCCCAACAGATCGTGAAGCGGTAGCGCGTCGTTGCCGCGTGTGGCAGGATGGCAGATGTGGCAATGTCGCAACCAACCCTGCCACCTTGCCACCCTGCAACACCTGCCACATAAACCGCCCACCCACAGCGAGCCACGCGAGCGTCCTACCGAACCATCAGCCATCCCATGACCCTCGCGCATCCCCTGCTTTTCGTCATCGCCACGATTATCGCTGGTGGGTTGACATGGTGGACGTACCGGCGGACGGTGCCGGCACTGACGCCGGCGCGGCGTGGCGTGCTGATCGGGTTACGGTTCTTGGCGCTCGCGCTGGTCGTGTGGTTGCTGGCTGAGCCGGTCGTGACCTGGGCCGTCCAGGATGAACAGCCGCCGGTCGTGGCCGTGCTCGTGGATGCGAGCCAGAGCCTGGGGTTGGAAAATAGCGGCGTCGATTTGGCCGCGCAGGCGCGGACCGCCCTCGCGCAGGCCGGTCTGGATGATCTCGATGCCGACGTGCGCACGTTCGCCTTCGATGCTGATCTCCGGAGCGTGTCCTCGCTCGATTCCGTCCGGTTTGAGGGCGAGCGGACGGACGTGGCCGGCGCGTTGGCTCAGGTACAGGAACGGCTGCGCGATGAGAATCTGCGTGCCGTCGTCTTGGTCTCGGATGGGCAGTACAACACGGGCCGCAATCCGGTGTATGTGGCCGAGCGCGCCGTCGCGCCAGTGTACACGGTGGCGGTGGGGGACACGACGGAGCAGCGCGACGTACAGCTCCGCAGCCTCACCACGAACGATGTTGCCTACGTCGGGCGCGAGGTGCCGGTGCAGGTCCGCGTGCGAGGCGAAGGCTACGCCGGCCAACGCGCCACGGTGACGCTGTTCGATGGCGACCGCCGGCTCAGCTCGGAATCGGTGACGCTACCCGAAGACAACGCCGAGTTGCCTATCGATCTCTCGT
>JBCDHV010000645.1:0-2185 GCA_038749615.1 Bacteroidota bacterium | reverse complement strand
CTCGTCCAACAGCACCGCCATCTCCTCTGCGTGCGCGATGTACAGCGAGTCCTTCATCGCGCGGAGCCGGCTCTGCGCCACTGTGTCGCCAGGAGCCGTGTTGAGCACGGCCTGATTGGCTTGCTGATCAAGAGCCTCCATTTCGAGCAATCGTGCCCGGATGTTGGGCAAGGCGATGTCCTCAGCCGGCTCTTGCGCAGCCACGCTCCCAGACCAGGCTAGACACGTCAGAATCCAGATCAGCAGCGTGCGCATCGGTCGTTACGTTTGAATTGGCGTAGGCTGAATTAGCGGAGGCTATGGCTCTGACGATACGAGCCAGGGCGCACCTCGACAAACCGACGAGCCGGCGCTATTGGTCGATCCATGTTAGCATCGGCTTGACCCAGGCATCCAGTGGGCGGTAGATGAGCCCGTGCCCGTTGCCCACCTCAACGACGAGCTCCTCGTGCGCGCTCACGCCATCTGAAAAGGCAAGGACCTCGGCGCAGGAGCCGGCGAGTTCCGTGTCTGCGATGTCCCGCACGGTCAGGACGCGACCGTAGAGATCGATGTGCTCCGCCTGCATGTACTGGACGACGCCGGCGCTACACCCCGCCAGCAGCACCACGTTCAGCTCGGGCTCTTCAATCAAATGCGCGGCCAGCGATGCGATGTACGCCCCCTTCGACGCGCCGACCAACGAGATCGAAGCCGGCTCCACACCCAGCCTCCTCAACGAGTCCACCTGTGCCACGGCCCGCTCCGCGTGGACCGTCACCTCGGCATTCGGAGGGCGCTGCTCGCTGAGCACGGTGAAGCCCTCGTCCTCAAAGCGTTTCAGGATCGCCTCGTACTCGTACTCGCCAAACCGTGGACTGATGGCCGGCAGCCCGTCCTCGACGATGCGCCCGTGGAAATAGATCAGATACCGCGCCGGTTCTGCCTTGGGCTCTGGTTCCGGCGGCAGCACAAACGATGGAGCCTCCCGCTCAGACAGACAACCGCCGGCCGGCGCGCTCGCGTTGATCTCACGGACTGGATCTGCGACAAAAGCCGCAGCTACCTGCATCGCGCAACCGTCGCCGCCCCAGTCTTGGATCGGGGCATGGCCTGCGCCTCGAACAACGTGAACGCGGCTGTTCGTGAGCGTCGTTGCAGCCCGGTAGGCCCAGGCCGGTGGGGTATCCGGATCATACTCGCCGGCGATCAGCAGGGTGGCAACGTCGCTCGATACCGGCTCGACTTCCCGTTTCGGCCGGACGGGGACGTTCCAGGCATCGCACACCGCCGGCAGTACCACTGCCGATTCCATCCCGTTCAGCGTTCCGTCCGGCCCGTCTGCCGTTGCGCGGCGCGCGTACGGCTGTGCCTCGCCGCACCACACCGACAGCCGCATCCCCCAGGCTAGGCCACTGCCTCGGCCGGCTGCAAGCCGAGGAGCAATGAGCGCCGTGTCTCGCCGAGCGATGCCGTCGATCAGCATGGGCGCGTTCGTGATGCCCCAGGCAGAACTCAGCGAGACCAAGCCGGCCAAGTCCGCGCCGTTCAATCGCCGGCTTACCGGGCTGTCGTCTGTGGGTACAAGCACCTCTAGTG
This sequence comes from Bacteroidota bacterium, assembly GCA_038749615.1. Lineage (GTDB taxonomy): Bacteria > Bacteroidota > Rhodothermia > Rhodothermales > DATKEJ01 > JBCDHV01. The sequence continues at coordinate 607 of JBCDHV010000645.1, read as the reverse complement.
GTGTCGTATCTGCCCGGTCGAGCGCCTCGTAGAATCGTTTCTGAAGATCTGGATACGCGGCATTGCATCCAGCATCGGCAGCACAATCGCGAAACACGAGATCGAGGGATGCCGCGAGGTTTTGGACGCTCTCGTCGTCGTACCGGGCGTCCGGCGGAAGCACCGAATCGAGCACAGCAGCCCGGACAGTTTCGGGATAGTCGCGCAAGACAGCCAGGGCTAGCCGGGTCCCGTACGAGACCCCGTAAAGCGTCCACTGCTCGATCTCCAGCACACGGCGCAAGTCCTCAATGTCGGCGGCGCTCGCAGCGGTCGAGTACGCGCTGGGATCGGTACCTTGCCGGCTCAACTCGGCCCGGCACTGGGTCGCAGCCTCGATCTGTTGCTGAACCGACCGTGCCGCTTCGTACGCCGGGCATTCGAGCGCCGGCTCGGCATACCGCGTCCCTCGTTGCCCGAATACGACGAAATCGCGCGTGCTCAGCCACGGATAGGCCCCAGGATACGCGGCCGTTTGGAGGGCGCTGGTGCCCGGACCGCCACTGAGATACAACACGGGACTCGATGCCGGCTCCTCCGCGTTCGTGTGGACGATGGCGACGGGGAG
>JBCDHV010000644.1:0-2187 GCA_038749615.1 Bacteroidota bacterium | reverse complement strand
TCTTGCCTGAAAATGGGATGCCCTCCGTGGAAATCGGCTGCCCTGCAACGCCTTCGAGTGCCGCCTCAACCGACCGCCGGCCCGACCCGTGGGCGTGCAAAATCGTTCCGTCGATATCGAACAGGAGAAGCTTCATGAGGCAAAGGTTGCAAGATTGGGAGGAGCGAGGCGGAGCAAAGAGTAGAGCGTGATGACCCATTGTGAGTGGGAATGTCGTCTCTCACGGAAAAGCGTGCACTTTGTGCCGGCCATCGTGCTTGAATGCACCGTTCATCAGCCATCTTGCGCGTCTCCGGCATGAGTGCTCTACCTTCGGGCCGGCTCTTCCCTGCGCAGCGTCTCGGACGTCGATGCTTGGCTTTCAACGGCTTCCCCTCACCACAGACTGGCTTGTGATGGCAGCCGGAGCTGTCCGGATGCGCTCGGAGATAGCGCGTCTGAAGAGGTACACGTCCGGTCGCGCTTGGCTTGGTGAATCCCGTGCGACTTCGGATTTCGATACCGCGAGAGGCTTTTCCAGAGCTCCAACTGGGGCACGCCGGCTCTTCCCTAACCTGACTCTTCAGATGAAACACGTATCTGCGCGTCCCGCGAACGGGCTACTCGCCGCGGCGCTGGTTTTCAGTTCCTTACTGAGCGCCCCCGCCCTTCATGCACAACAGTCTTCCGTAGCTGAGGATCAATCGGTGGCGCGGCAGTGGAACGAGGCTCAGATCGAGGCCATTCGTCTGGACGTCCCGAGACCGACGGTCCACGCCCGCAATCTCTTCCACGTCGCTGCTGTGATGTACGATAGCTGGGCCGTCTACGATGATGTCGCACAACCCTTCCTGCTCGGCAATGCCTACGGCTCGGCGTTCTGCGAGTTCAACGGCGTGGCGCTGCCGGCCGATGTCGAAGCAGCCCGCAACGAAGCCGTCAGCTTTGCCGCGTACCGAATGCTGTCGCACCGCTTCGCCCTCTCCCCCAACGCCGCGACCTCCCAGGCCGAGTTCGATGCGCTCATGGCCGACCTCGGTTACGACCCAGCCATCACGTCGCTCGACTACGAGAACGGCGGGCCGGCCGAACTGGGCAACTACGCCGCGCAGTGCATGATCGACGCCGGCCTCGCTGATGGATCGAATGAGGCGAACAACTACGCGACGCTCAACTACACGACGGCCAACGCACCGCTCGTCGTGGGCCTGTCCGGCAACCCCACATTGACCGATGTCAACCGCTGGCAACCCCTCGTTTTGGATTTTACGGTCGATGCCAACGGTGAAGTGGTCCCGGGCAACACTCCTGGCTTCTTGAGCCCAGAATGGGGCCAGGTTACCCCGTTCGCGCTCACGCCTGACGACTTGACGATCTTCAAGCGCGACGGCGTCGACTACTGGGTCTACCACGATCCCGGCGCGCCGCCACAGCTCGAACTCGGCACGGGTGGCGGAGAAACACTGGATTACATCTGGAATTTTGCGCTCGTTGCCGTGTGGTCCAGCCACCTCGACCCGGACAACGAGATGATGATCGACATTTCGCCGGCCTCCCGCGGCAACACCCCCGTCTCGGAATTCCCCACGACTCCGGAGGAATACGCCGCCTTCTACGATCTCTTGAATGGCGGCATTACCGGCAGCCAAGGCCGCGAGATCAACCCGTTCACGGGCGAAATCTACGAGCCGCAACTGGTGCGCATGGGCGACTATGGGCGCGTCCTGGCCGAATTCTGGGCCGATGGTCCTCGCTCCGAAACGCCACCCGGTCACTGGTTCACAATCTTCAACGAAGTCAGCGATCACGAGGCGCTCGTCAAGCGGTTCGCCGGCACGGGCGACGTGATGACCGACCTCGCCTGGGACGTGCACGGCTATTTCCTGCTTGGCGCTGCCTTCCATGACGTCGCCATCAGCGTCTGGGGCATCAAGAGCTGGTACGATTACATCCGGCCCGTCTCCGCCATCCGTTCGCTCGCCTCCCGCGGGCAAAGCTCTGATCCCAACCTCCCCAGCTACTCTCCGGATGGCATCATGCTTATCGACGGACACATCGAAGTGGTCCAGGAAGGCGACGAACTGGCAGGAACGAACAACGAGAACGTAGGCAAGATCAAACTCAACGCATGGCGCGGGCCGGCCTACGTAGCCGACGTCGAGACGGATCACGCCGGCGTCGGCTGGATCCTGGCCGACGATTGGTGGC
>JBCDHV010000643.1:0-2188 GCA_038749615.1 Bacteroidota bacterium | reverse complement strand
GCCCAGAAACACGATCTGTGGTTTCACGCGCGCGACGTGCCCGGCTCGCACGTCGTCTTGCGCCGCCCTGGCCCAACGAGCCAACCGAGCCGGCACGCCTTGGAGACCGTCGCCAGCATCGCTGCTCACTACAGCGGGGCCCGCCATGCCGGCCTCGCCCCGGTCCAATACACCGAGCGCAAGTACGTCGTCAAACCCAGGGGCGTCCCTGCGGGCGCCGTTCGTTTGCTCCGCGAGGATGTACTGCTGGTCGAACCGCGCCTGCCGTGAATCGCTTCGCTCACGTGGAGAGGGGGAATGGTTGAGAAGTGAAATGGTGGCTTCCATTCTCGTGCCGGAGCGCTCGTAGCTTGATCGGCGAGCCAGATCTCACGTCTTGCACTCGGTGTGTCAGCCATCCGAGCGGAGCGAGCCGCCTCACGTATCCACCTGGCACCTATCAACGTATCCACCTGAGCGAAGCGAAAAAACTTGCCCATTTTCTGAAGGAATTACGCATGTCTTGGTACGTGCCCTGTATAAGGATCACCACCACGACCGATGCCCGAACAGCCTCAGTATCCGCTTCCGGCCCTTCGCATAGCCCACGAGGCTGCACAGCACATCGACACGCTGACTCAGCGCTGGATTGCTGAAACGCACGTGTTTCTCGACCGGGGGGCGAACATTGAGGTGCTCGAAGAGCTTTACTTCGACGCGCACATGATGTCCGTCGGGGTGTGCTTCGAACTAACGGCGGCGCTCGAGGCACGCAGCCGGCCCGTCGTGTTTACCCAGCACCTCATCACCGCAGACGACCTGATCGTCACGACGCAGGGGCTGCTCGGCAAAGCACTCGATGAGCAACTGGTCTCGTTCCAGCAATTCCGCACGCTCACGCGTCAATATGCCACGCTGGCCTCGGCCATCACCCGTCTCCTTTGCAGCGTAGACACCGGCTGGCACCTCAACGACGGCGGGCCGGACGGGTTAGGATGAGGCGTGGAGGTGTAGTCAAGTGGAGGTGTGGACGAGTGGGTACGTAGAAGCGTGTAGGCGTTCTCCAGTGTTGGTGTGGAAGGATAGTTCTCAGTCTGCCGGGTTTAGGATGAGGCGTGGAGGCGTAGCCCGGTGGACGTGTGGACGAGTGGGTAGGTAGAAGCGTGGAGGCGTTCTCCAGAGTTGGTGTGGAAGGGTAGTTCTCAGTCTGCCGGGTTGTTGAAGCACTCGTCACTCTCCCTCCTGACCACTCTTCCACACCTCCACTTCATATCACGGTGCCAACCGTTCCAGCGTCCACTTATCGCCATCCAGGCGGTAGACGAGGCGGTCGTGGAGCCGGCTGGGTTGGCCTTGCCAGAACTCGATGCGCGACGGGCGGACGCGGTAGCCGCCCCAGTGAGGCGGGCGTGGAATGGGGGCGTCTTCGGGATGCTCGGCGTCGAGTTGATGCTTGCGCTCGGTGAGCACGTCTCGGTTGGGAATCACGCGGCTCTGGTCTGAGGCCCACGCCCCGAGCCGGCTTCCGCGTGGCCGGCTGGAGAAATACGCATCCGACGTCTCCGCCGATACTTTCTCGACGGTGCCTTCGATGCGGACCTGCCGGTGGAGGGCCTCCCACCAGAACACCAAGGCGGCACGTGGGCGTGCGGCGAGATCGCGGGCCTTGTTGCTCTCGTAGTTGGTGTAGAACAGGAAACCGTCGTCGAGGCCTTTGAGCAAGACGATCCGGTTTGCCGGTTGGCCCTCGGCAGACACTGTGGCGAGCGCCATCGCGTTGGGCTCCGTCACGCCGGCATCCACGGCTGCTTCAAACCACTGCTCGAAGAGTGGCAGGGGCGTTTCAGGAACGTCGGATTCGAGGAACGGTGGGGCCTCGTAGGTCTGACGCAGGTCGGCAATGTTCGGCATTGGAATCGGTTGGATGAAGAGCACAGAGATAGCCGGCCGGTACAACCACGCATGCTCTAAATAGTGCCGTGCCACCTACGGCACACCCACAGACCCCGCTCGCACGGCGAGCATGAGCCGTCTCTGGCCGATTTGCGCATACTACAGATGTACATGGCTCCTCCAGATTTACTCCACATCGCACATGCGTACCCTCTTCCTGATTTTCGCGCTCCTTCTCGCTCCAGGCGCAGCGTTTGCCGCTACGCTCGTGGTCACCACCACCGCTGATTCTGGCCCTGGTTCGCTTCGCCAACTC
>JBCDHV010000642.1:0-2196 GCA_038749615.1 Bacteroidota bacterium | reverse complement strand
TACGACGGACGTGACGGGCGACATCGAGTTGCCGACGGGCGTCGAGATGGTGATGCCTGGGGACAACACGCAGTTCACGGTGGACCTGATCGTGCCGGTGGCGATGGAGCAGGGTCTGCGCTTTGCGATCCGCGAGGGCGGCCGCACGGTGGGTGCCGGCGTGGTCTCGAAGATCCTGGACTAACTAGCTGACGGTTGGCCGGTTGGGCGGGTCGCTCGCGGCGTTTGCTGCGGAGGGAATCCCGCCCAACCATCCAACCAATAGCCAACCCACGGGCGTAGCTCAATTGGCAGAGCAGCGGTCTCCAAAACCGCAGGTTGCAGGTTCGAGTCCTGCCGCCCGTGCTGAACACACATTACACACGGCTGGATCACCGGCCTCGGACCCCATTCGCTATGAGTAAACCGGTCTCGTACATCCAGGAAGTGACGAAAGAGATGAAGAAGGTCAACTGGCCTTCTCGTAAGGAGCTGATCGACAATACCGGTCTGACGCTGCTCGTCACGCTGATTCTCGCTGTGGTTGTCTTTGCGCAAGACCAGGTGATCAGTAACGCGCTCCAGTTCATCTACGAACTGATCTAGGGTGGATCGTTGGAAGGGGAGATGAGTGGATCCGCTAGGCTTACCGCAGCTTTGGCTTCATCCACCCGCCTACCTACCCACCCACCTACCAACCCCACGAGTCCATGCAATTCAAACGACAGGTCCGCAAGTGGTACGTGCTGCGTACGCTCTCGGGCCACGAGAAGAAGGTGAAGCAGTACCTCGAATCCGAGGCCGACCGGCTGGGGCTCGAGGACAAGCTCTCCCAGATCCTCATTCCGTCCGAGAAGGTCTTCGAGATGCGCCAAGGCAAGAAGCGCACCCGCGAAAAGACGTTCTTCCCAGGCTACATCCTCGTCGAAGCGCTCCTCGATGCCGAGTTGACGCACGTGATCTCGGGCCTCCCGTCCGTGATTGGCTTCTTGACGAGTGGCGGGCCGGAACCCGTTGCGCTACGCCCCGATGAGGTGAACCGCATCATCGGCCGCATGGACGAAGCTCGCGAAGCCGGCGAGCAACCGGAAATTCCTTTCCAAGATGGCGACCGCGTCAAGGTCGTCGATGGCCCGTTCAACAACTTTACGGGCAACGTCGAAGAGGTTTACCCAGATAAGATGAAGGTCAAGGTGATGGTTTCCATCTTCGGCCGGAAGACCCCGCTGGAACTGGACTACCTCCAGGTCGAGCATGAAGAGTAGTTGGGTGGTTGGGTAGGACGCCCGCACAGCAGGCTGTGGTTGGGTAGGGGAGGTAGCCCAGACGGTCACGCCAGCCCTCGCCTCTCCACAATTCTTGCAACCATCATTCTGCATGAGCGAAGCGAAAGCCCCGCCCACCCAAAGCGAGCAGCGCGAGCGCCCTACCCAACTAGGAACCAAATAAGACCTCGTCGGTCTTATTCCGCTGTGCCAAATTTTTTGAACTAAACCGCGGGAGTTGCGGTGTGGGGGGTCACGGAGACCGCCGGCATCGGACGTTTGTACCGCCTGTAGACGTATGGCTAAAAAGATAGACGGCTTTATTAAGCTGCAGATTAAGGCTGGCCAAGCCACTCCGGCCCCCCCCATCGGGCCGGCTCTTGGTCAGAAGGGCGTCAACATCATGGAGTTTTGCAAGCAGTTCAACGCTGCCACGCAAGACCGCATGGGCCTCATTCTCCCGGTCGTGATCACGGTGTTTGCTGACAAGAGCTTCAGCTTCATCGTCAAGAGCCCGCCGGCTGCTGTTCTGCTGAAGAAGGCAGCGAACATCCAGAGCGGTGCGGCCGATCCCCTTCGCACGAAGGTCGGGTCCGTCACGTGGGACCAGTGCCGAGACATCGCCCAGCAAAAGATGGAAGACCTCAACGCGTTTGACATCGACAAGGCGGCCGCCATGATTGCCGGCACTGCCCGCTCGATGGGCCTCCGCGTCACGGGACGCCCTGAATAAGTGAGGAGTGGACTGGTGGTCTGGTGGATGTGTAGAGGAGTGGTCTGCCTCAAGTACCTGCGCTTCATCTCTTCCACACGGACACGCCTCCACCCATCAATAACCAAGCGGGAGAGCTCTACGGCTCGTTTGCACCGCGCAACCTGTCATTTCAATGGCTAAAAAAAGCAAACGGTATCGCCAGGCCGAGGAGATCCTCGCACAGGCGGAACTGCCCTG
>JBCDHV010000641.1:0-2205 GCA_038749615.1 Bacteroidota bacterium | reverse complement strand
GGTACTCCCCGTCGTGCCAATGAGCGGAAACGGCACAGCGCCGGCCACCGGAAACGGCAGCGTATCGAACTGCTCGGCCAGATACGCCTCAGCGGCGTCGATTTCGTCTGGCGATGGCGGGATCGACGAGAAGAATCGCTCGGTCACGCGCACGGCACCAACCTGCAAGCTGGTCCGCCAGGCGATTTCCCCCGTGGACGCATCCCCTACCACGACTTCCATCGATCCACCACCTAAGTCGGTCACGACGATGGTCGCCGTGCCGGCTGGCAATCCTGAAGCCGCACCCTGAAACGTGAGCGCCGCCTCGTCATCGCCCGAAAGAATGCCGTAGGGAAAATCAGCCTCTCGCCTGGCGAGCGCGACGAGTTCGTCCTGATTCGCCGCGTCCCGCGAGGCACTCGTTGCCCCCACGGTCACCCGGTCCACGCCGAAGCGGTCCACCGTCTCCCGGTATGCTCGGAGTGCCTTGGCCAGCCGGCCCTGCGCGGCTTCGTTCACCCGGCCCGAGGCGTCCACGCCGGCGCCCAGACGCACGAACCGTTCTTCATCGTGCAGTACCTTCAGCCGGCCGTCCTCAACGTCTGCGATCAGGAGCAGTGCGGTGTTCGTACCGATGTCGACAGCGGCAAGGCGCATGATGGTTTTTGGTGTTTAGTGTTTGGTGTTTAGACCTTCGTTTCGAGGAGCGATGATCGGGTGGCTTGTCTCCGTTTCAAAGCTTCTTCCTCCCTACTTCCACATTCGAAATCAGCTTCCAAATCCAAATCAGAAACGACCGGCCTTCTCCTTACCCGGCTGCAGATCGTGTCGTCCCTGCCAGCCGGCTCAGTCAGAGCTAAACACTAAACACTCTCGGAGCGTCGCTCCAGCGACGCGTAGAGCTCCCGAAGCAGCTCTGCGTTCCTGGGGCCAGTGTACTTCGCTTCGAACTCGGCGCGGGCGTTGTGGCGGAAGACCGGCCAGCGGTCTCGGGCAGCAAGGAACGAGGTGAGGGTGCCGGCCAGAGCGTCGGCGTTACCGGTTGGGAAGAGAAAACCCGTCTCGCCAGGGCGTACCAGTTCGGCGACGGCCCCACCGTCGGAGACGATGACGGGCGTGCCGGCTGCGTAGGCCTCGATGGCCGTCCGGCCGAAGGTCTCGTAGCAAATGGACGGAATGACTACAACCACTGCACCTTGCATGAGCCGGATCACCTCATCGAGCGGTTGCCGGCCTACCGCTTCCACGCCGGCTTCTCGGGCGGATTCGACCAACGGCAGCAGCGGCCCATCGCCGATGACTTTCAACGGCAGCGCCGGCTGGTGGCGTCTCCACGCCTCGATCAGGGTTTCGATGCCTTTCTCCTCGGAGAGCCGGCCGGCGTAGAGTGCGTAGCCGCCCTTGCCCGTACCTGGCCCCGGGTCAGGATCGACGAAGTGAGGTTTGACGGTGATTTTGTCGGCCGGCAGTCCACCCTGGATCAGTTTGGCGCGGGCGAACTCGGTGAGTGCGATGTAGCGGTCCACCTTCTTCGTCCAGGTCCCTCGGGCGCGATGCGCGGCGACCATGCCGGCAACAGCCGCCGTGGTCGGCCGGCTATCACGGTAACAGCCGTGCACGACGCCCGGCCACGCGAACGCCTTACCCAAGCATTTCTCGCACGGCGATCCCTCGCGTAAAAACAGCGCGTTGGGGCACAGCAGTCGGTAATTGTGCAACGTCTGCACCACCGGTACGCCGGCCTCTCGGGCTGCATCATACACTGCTGGGGAGATGAGCGGCAGTGTGTTGTGGACGTGCACGATGGCCGGCTGCTCGGCCCGCATGAGCGCCAACAGTTGATCGTAGCTCTCTCGGTTCCAGACGGTCTTCTTGGCCAGTTCGAGCCGGCTCAGGCCGTCGACTTCATCGTTGTGCCGCTCGTAGCGGATCACCCGATAGCCGTGCCGTTCGAGTAGCGCGCTTTCGGCATCGAACACGGCACCTTCACCACCGGCCAGTTGGTAGCGGTTGTGCACGAGGAGCACCGTGGGCCGACCCGTGGTAGGCGACACGTGCCGCAGGTGAGCGAGCGAGCGCTTGGGCGAAGTGAAGGTCCGGTTGGGCATGCCGTGCGGATTTTCCAGCGTCAAGCCGGGACGGCACGCCGGTCGGGCGCGCGGCGCGTGACGGGGCGGACCGAGCGGCGCCCACTTAGATCATGGAAGAGGTGTTGGCGAGCGC
>JBCDHV010000640.1:0-2214 GCA_038749615.1 Bacteroidota bacterium | reverse complement strand
TCGGTGGCGAGGTAATCCGGAAACGGCACCTTGCGCATCTCACGCCGGTCCACGACGTGAAGCGCGATGGTCCGGCCATCCGGCGCCCACTTGTACGTCGGCCCACTCCAGATGCCCGGGCCGATTTCCCGCTCCGGCCGGCGGTAGCGTCCCTTGGGTAAGCTCGACAGGCTCGGGATGCCGATCTCGGTGAGTTGCCGGTTCTGCTTGGACGCGAAGTCGGCCAGCCACAGGTCGCCGTTCCGCACATACGCCGCTTGGGTGCCGCTCGGCGAGACAGACAGGTACCGGGCGCCGGCCTCGACGGGCATCAACTGGACATCGTTTTCCTGGTTCAGCGAAGTTCGCCACAGGTGGTTGCCGCGGAGGCTGACGATGGTGGTCGCGTCGGTCCACACGATAGCGCGCACGGACGCGGATGCCGTGGACTTGAGGCGCACGTCCGTCCCATCGCTCGTGGAGATCCAGAGGCCACGCCCCGGTTGGCCGGGTTCACTCCAGGAAAAGGCGAAATGCTCGCTGTTCGGTGCCCAGGCCGGCCGGGACGGCGTCGTGCCCGTCAGTTTGGGCGTCGCGAACAGGTCGTCGAGCGTGAGTTCAGCTTCCTGAGCTGGGACTGCTTCCTGGGCTGGGACGGTTGCCGGCATCGCCATCAGGAGGCCTGCCGCTATCCAGATTCGCCAGAGAGAGACGGGTTGCATGTGTTCGTCGTAGAAACGGTCTAGTGCTCTGACAAGTTGAAAGAGATGAGTACCCGCCGAGGTCGAGGCGCGTCCGGTCCAGGCGGCCAACGAGGGCGATGCTCGAGCATCGGCCGAGGAGGCCAACGCCGACCGGGCGTGCCTCGACCTCGGCGGACCCATCAATAGCAGCTTGTCAGAGCACTTGGAGTCATCCGAGAAGTATCGAGAGCAAGGTAACATGGCTCTCCAGTTCGCACAACGCACAGACCGTTCGAGTTGGAGTGCTTCTACCGGCTGCCAAACGCCGGACGGTTGGCCACCGCGTAGCCAGCACGACCTTCCAACAACGACGATCCCTAGGCTGCCATGGAGATCATCGGGCGGTAGGATAGGCCATCGAACCAGTTGCCCAAACCGACGCAGGGCTGCGGGGTGCTGCTTTCTATCGAGGGCGCGCGAGCGTACACTTCGGCACCTGCTGTACAGGTTCTAGGCCCTGCGCCGGCTTCGCTTCGTGCCGTTAGACATCGGACGCTAACGCCCGGGCTACGACGAGCCACGCGCTACTTGGTCGCAGCTAGCGTGGCATGAGCGGTGGGGTCTTCAGATTCGTTTTGATCGTTCTCTTGCGGCACAGAGACGTCCGTGCCGCTGCACGTGGATGGATAGTGATATGATTCGACTGTTCAATGGGCTTTCCCCCAGTGCCAAGCGCAACATCGTCCGCATCCTGCCCTTCGGTGTGATCTGGTTCATGTTCGATCAGATCTTCTTCATTTCGGATTACTCCGCAAGGGGAGGCTTCGAAGATGTCCCCGACACCGCTATCCGAATCGATCTTGGCATATTGATCTTCGGTTCAGTTGCGGTAACGATCGTCGGTCTGCTCGTCGGGGCCGTCGAAGTCCTGTATCTCAACCGTAGGTTTGCCAACAAGACCCTGGCACAAAAGGTCGTATACAAAACGCTGTTCTTCTCTGCGCTCCTGCTCGGAGCCATTGTGATCACGTTTCCCGTTGCCGTTAGCATGGAACTCGATACCAGCCTGCTCGACGGGGTGGTGTGGGAACGGCTCGGAGCCTTCATGTTCAGCACGTCTCTGGTGAACACCGTCATTCAGCTATCCACGATGCTTGGGGCCTCACTCTTCTACTCGGAGATCAGTGAACACATGGGGCACGGCGTCTTGGTCAAGTTCTTGACGGGCAGGTACCACAGTCCGAAAGTAGAGACTCGGATTTTCATGTTCTCAGACATGAAGGCATCGACGCACATTGCAGAGCAACTGGGCCACGGCCGCTACTTTGAATTGCTTCGGGCCTATTACCAGGATCTGTCGCGCGGCATCATGTCCAGCGCTGGGGAAATATACCAGTACGTCGGGGATGAAGTCGTGGTCTCGTGGCCAGTCGAGTCCGGCTTGCGAGACAACAGCTGCATCCGCTGTTTCTTTGCGATGAAAGCCGACCTGAGGGCGAAGGCCGGGTGGTACAGACGGGAATTTGGCGTAGCGCCGGATTTCAAGGCGGGC
>JBCDHV010000639.1:0-2217 GCA_038749615.1 Bacteroidota bacterium | reverse complement strand
GGCTGATCGTACTCGACGGGCTCAGCGTTTTGGACGAGGATCTCCGTCACGGTGCCGGCTACTTCGCACTCGATCTCGTTCATCAGCTTCATGGCTTCGATGATGCAGAGCACGTCGCCGACCTTGACCTGCGTCCCGACCTCCACAAAAGCAGGGTCGTCTGGCGAGGGCGCGGAATAGAACGTCCCGACGATTGGGGCCTTGACCGTCTCGCCTTTCGCGGCAGCGGGTGCCGGCGCAGGCGTCGCGGCGGCCGGCTGCGGAGCCACCGGCTGAGGCGCTGCCGGCGCAACGGGTGGCGGCGCGACGGCCGGAGGTACCACTTGCTGCGGCACGACGGGCATCGGAGCCGGCGGGTAGCCCGTCGGGAACGGGAAGGGGTACGCCGGCGGGGGCGTCGACTGGACGTTCACCGTGGCGCCGGACTTGCGGACCGTCAGTTTAAAGCCGTCTTGCTCGATTTCCACCTCAGCCACCCCACTCTCGGCTACGATCCGTAATAGTTCTTGTATCTGCTGAACGTCCATGGAGGCTTGGATTTCAGGGGTTGAAAGTTCAGACGTTGAAAGGAACAGCGCCTAAACGCGGGTAATGTAGCTGCCAGCCTCGGTGTCGACGCGGATGACATCGTCTTCGTTGACAAAGAGCGGCACGTTGATGACCGCGCCCGATTCCAGCGTCGCCGGCTTCGTACCGCCCTGGACGGTGTCGCCCTTGAAACCTGGATCGGTCACGACCACCTTCAGTTCGACGTGTTTCGGTACCTCGACGCGCACCGGCTCGTTCGTGTCCGTGTAGATCAGTACGTCGGCCGAGGCGCCTTCCTTCAGGAAATCGCGCCCGGTAACCAGATCGGGCTCGATCTGCGTTTGCTCGTAGGTCTCCATGTGCATGAAGTGCATGCCGAGGTCGTCCTCGTACAGAAACTGGTACGGGTGCCGTTCGACGCGCGCCACTTCGATCTTTTCACCCGACCGGAACGTGTTGTCGACCACCTTGCCGTTGCGCACGTTCTTGAGCTTCGTCCGCACGAACGCGCCGCCCTTGCCGGGCTTCACGTGCTGAAACGAGACGATGGCCCAGAGGTCGTTATTCCAGAGCATCGTCAGCCCGTTCCGAAAATCGCTTGTATCCGCCATGTACTTGTAATCTAGACTGTTAGAATCAATGGGATCAGAATCGCTAGGACTATCCCTGAGGCCAGCGGTGGGGACAAGGCCGGCGCAGAATTCGACGTAGACCGGCAATATAGGCCGGAGGTCCCTGGATGGGTAGAAGGTGCCGTGTATTCTGGTAGGCATGTGCGCCAGACGAACGCACGTGTCTCGGCGATGGGTCTTTTGTGTTTGGTCACTCTTCGTGACCATCTGGCTGAACCTTAGCAGCCCCACTCACGAGTGTCCCAGTCTGAAGCCGGCTCCCAGGGGTCAAGTAGGGCGTCATCTCTACGTTCGGACATATCGCGAAAGGCGTCATCCCAGCCGGCACATGGATCGGCGACTCCTCGGACGATACTCACTCCGGCCCTGGCCTCGAGTTCTACATGGCCGGAAAGGCCGGCTCGATCGAGCATCGTATCGGGAATGCTCACACCTTGCGAATCCTCGACGGGAATAATTCAAGTCCTGATGCGCATCCCTGATTATTTGGTGACCGGACGTAAACTCGCATGTGTAGTGCGGACTCGGCAAAGTGTTCGTGCCAAAAGCGTATGCGTGCGTCGTGCGGGCGATTACATCCTGGCTCTTCCACCCGCCCGCCTAGCCTCTCGTCCACGCCAAGAACCTCCCAGCCCTCCTGGCGTAGCCGGGTGCGAACGCCCACCCTGTCCATTCGAGCCCAGCCGCGCATGCCTGCTGTAGAGTTAGTCGATGTCCGAAAGAGTTACACCGAGGCCGGCCAGGAGCGGGCCGTATTGACCGGGATCAACCTCTCGCTCGATCCTGGCGAACTGGCCGTTCTCATCGGGCGGAGCGGCTCCGGGAAGAGCACGATGCTCAACCTCGTGAGCGGCATCGATCAGCCGACGAGCGGCACGGTGCGCGTCGCCGGCACGGATCTAACACAGCTGAACGAGGCCGAACGCACGCGCTTCCGGCGCGACCGCATCGGGTTCGTCTTCCAATCCTTCAACCTGATCCCGACGCTGACCGTCGGCGAAAACGTGTGGCTGCCCATTGAGCTTCAACGGGGGCTTGACGCCAGCAGCCGGCAACG
>JBCDHV010000638.1:0-2222 GCA_038749615.1 Bacteroidota bacterium | reverse complement strand
TCGAGGCCGAGGGCAGCAAGCAGCGGGTGCAGCTGTTCGGCTCCGGGTCGATCCTGCACGGCGTGCTGGAGGCGGCCGACCTGCTGGCCGATAAGTACGGCATCTCGTCCGACGTGTGGAGCGTCACAAGCTACACCGAGCTGCGGCGCGACGCCCAGGAGTGCGAGCGGTGGAACATGCTCAACCCGACGGCGGCGCCGAAGCGGAGCTACTTCCAGCAGCAGATGGAGGGGACCGACGGGCCGATCATCGCCGCCAGCGACTACATGCGGGCTCTCAGCGAGCAGCTCGCCCCGTGGGCTCCGAACGGCATGTTCTGCCTCGGCACGGACGGCATGGGCCGCAGCGAGAGCCGCGAGAACCTCCGCCGCCACTTCGAGGTCGACGCCGAGTTCGTCACCCTGGCGACGCTGTACCAACTGATGAAGGACGGCCACTGCGACGGCGAGTGCGTCGGCCGGGCGATCAAGGAGTTGGGCGTCGACCCGGAGAAGGCGTCGGCGCTGTACGCGTAGTCGCGGTTGGCACTTGCGTCTTGATCCAAGATTTTTGTCGAGTGAGATGAGAGGGGTGTTGGGGATGGTGGAGATTGCGGTGTAGCAAGCCGGAGCCTTCTACCGAGGGTTGGCGTGTTATCGATTCGATACCGAACAAAGGGATTGCTTTTCGCCATGACGGCGGTTGAGTCACTGACCGCTTTAGTCCCTACGCTTTACGATCTATGGGCATGGAAACAAATCGGACCGGAGTTAGCGAATTGTCTGTATGAGTCTTCTCGATTCAACAGCGGTCCATTGGGCCATAACTGTGTTGTCAGGCATATCGAGCACGCGTTGTTTGTCATCATCAACTACGAACGCAAATCCCCCTTTGGTGGATGTCCGGCACTTACCTAATGCTAGAGAGCCAAAGCTGGTGACTTCAAGCGCTAAAGCCCTAGATCACTGGCGTGGTTGCTACTTGTCCATGCGTTGCTAGATACTTTGGTAGTTGTATTCTCAGTTATCGCCACACGAAACATCGGCGTTTATCCGCGTCCATCTGCGGTTCCAGAAGAGACCCACAACCGAGTTATGCCAACCGAATTCAAACCCGCAGCGTCGGCGAGACCATCGAGTCGGGAGACGTGCTCGCGATCCCAGCCATCCGGTGGTAGACCCCACCGATTCTGCGGCCTCTCGACAACGAACGGGACGCAACCATGAAAAGCTGGGTAACGAAGAAGTTCGCGGCGGCCTCCGAACGCTTCGTGCGACTTACACCCGAACTCCGGAACGAGGTCGTTGCGCAGAAGACCCTCATGCAGCAGTACCGGATGTCGGCCGCGACGGATCGCGCTTTGCTACCGAGCTTTGCCGACGCCGGCTTCCGGAAGTATTCGCAGTTCGACGAAGACGGGATCCTGTTGTATCTGTTTTCACTGATCGACCCGATCAACCGGGTTTGTGTTGAGATTTGCGCCGGCGACGGCCGACAGTGCAACGCTGCGAACCTGATTATCAATCACGGCTGGTGGGGGCACCTGTTCGACGGAAACCCCAACTACGTCGCTGCCGGCGAACGCTTTTACAAGCAATGCAGAGATACCTTTCTCCACCCCCCGCAATTCACGAAGGCGTGGGTGTCTGCTGAGAATGTCAACGAACTGATCGCCCAGTCCGGCGCCGAGGGACCGATTGGCATGCTGAGCCTCGACATCGACGGTATGGACTACTGGGTCTGGAAGGCTATTGATGTGGTCGAGCCCCAGGTCGTGGTGTGCGAGACCCACAACCCAATCCCGGCCGATCGCTCGCTCACGGTGCCTTACGATCCCCAGTTTGTCTTTGAGAAAGACTACTACCGAGGGGCTTCTCTTGCCGCGATGGTAAAGCTGGGCAAAGAAAAGGGTTACCGGCTCGTCGGCACCCACCAGTATGGGTTCAACGCCTTCTTCATCAAAGACGGCGTCGGCGAAGAGTTCTTCCCCGAAGTAAGTGCCAACGCATGCCTAAACGATCCCTTCACCCAAAAGTCGCAGCAGGAGCGCTGGCCGAAAGCAAAAAACATGAACTGGCAAGAAGTCTAAGAGCCTGTGTTCGGAACTGATGTTGGCAGATATGGCGAAGGGCTGACAATGGCGTGTTTTGAAGCCCATAGAGGGAAACGCCATGCCGAGTCGCTTGGTGACGGATTCGTTGTGGGAAGAGATCGAGTCGTTGTTTCCGGTGCACGAGCAATCG
>JBCDHV010000637.1:0-2227 GCA_038749615.1 Bacteroidota bacterium | reverse complement strand
TAGAGGCCGGCCGGCCCCGTTTCGGCGTGGCGGACCGTGTAGCCAGCGTCTTCGAAGTGCCGGCGTACCAAGCCAGCCAATTCGGCATCGTCTTCGACGAGGAGGAGATCAGGAGCGGCACTCATGGGGGAATCAGTTGACGAAGGGTTGCTGGGGTGGTGCTATCGCGCGTGCTCGGCGCAGCAATAGATACGATTCGTGCTTCATCTTAGCAGGAGCGATACGAAATGCCGGCAGGAATGACATCGAATTGTGACATCGATATACGAAGCACGTGCGTTCGTACTTTGAACCGTCCCCTGATCAACCCGCGCTCGCAAAAGCGCGCGTGCTTATGCGGCTTACCGTTACGCATTTTTTCTACACCTTGGCGTTGCTTCTCCTGGCTCTGGGTGCACCCGCACCGCTGACGGCCCAGACTGAGCGCTCAGCCGATCAGATCGTCCAGGCTTGGCGGGATAGTCAGGTCGCTACTAGCGCGTTTGAGGAGGCTGTAGAGCGCCTGACCGTCTCGATTGCGTCCCCCCGGGGCACGCGGCAGTATCGGGTGGTAAACCGGTTGAGCCGCACCGAAGACACGCCGTTTTGGAGCCGAGAGCGCAGATCCATCGATGTAACGGAAGATGGAGGCGGCATGAGAGAACGCCGCCCGCCTCCACGCCGGGGCCGGCGGCGAGGCGCTCCCCCGCCGCGCAGGGATGACCGTCCGCCTCCTCGGGAGCTACCTCCCCCCGTTCGCGACTTACTGGGGCCACAGCCCGTCGCCTCCGCACTGCTCCTGCTCGGTACCCCCGTCGCCCTGGACGCCACGCGCATCGACGGGCAGCCGGCTTCCCGCATCACGCTGGCATTCCCCAACCGTCCAAATGTAGTGGAGGCCCAGGTTTGGTTCAGCACGGACCCGCAGCCACGTCTGATCAGAAGCCGGCTGATCGTCCTGGGCCCTCGCGACGGCTATGAACGCGAACTGAATACGGACTACGAACGCATCGACGGAACTGACCGCCCCATCCGGCTGACCATCGACAGCCTGCTGCTCTTCCGCCGCCGGCTTCGCACCTTCACGGCCAAGCTCGCCCTAGAAGCCACGTACGAGTGGTAGGCCGGGGTTTAGCGTGCTGCGCACGAGTATTAGTGTGCTACGCACGCCAAACCCTATCACGCCATCTTGCGCAGAGGCTCTACCACCTTCCGGACCGTGCGGGCGTTCGACATGATGTAGAAGTGGAGGCATGGGATGCCGGCACTGAGCAGTTCTTCGGACTGGCGAATGGCCCACTCGACGCCCACGTCGCGGACGTGTTCGGGTTTGGCTGCTTCCATCTCGGCCGTTAGGGCTTCGGGGAGATCGATGTGGAAGACACGAGGTAGGGAGGCCAGTTGCCGCTTGGAGGTCAGCACCTTGAGGCCCGGAATGATCGGGACCGTGATGCCGACGTCCCGGCACCGCTCGACATACTCGAAGTACTTCGCGTTGTCGAAGAACATCTGCGTCACGATGTAATGCGCGCCGGCATCGACTTTACGCTTCGTGTTGAGCACGTCCCACGTCAGGTTGGGCGCACCAAAGTGTTTCTCCGGATAGCCGGCTACCCCGACGCAGAAGTCCGTAGGCCGCGCATCGATGAGCTCTTCGAGGTAGTGCCCGTGATTGAGCTGGTCGATTTGCTTGACGAGATCACACGCATACGCATTGACGCTGCGGTCTTTGCGTTTGGGTTTGTCTGTCCCATGATCGTCGCCCTGAAGCGCCAGCACGTTCTGAATGCCGAGGTAGTTGAGTTCGATCAACGCATCCTCCGTCTCTTCGCGCGTGAACCCTTTGCACAGCAGGTGTGGGACCGCTTGGATGCCGAAGCGGCTCTGAATTGCCGCACACAAGCCAAGCGTGCCAGGCCGCTTCCGTTTCACACGCCGGCGTACGGAGCCGTCAGGCATTTCCTCATAGTAGACCTGCGCCGCATGACTCGTTACGTCGATAAACGGCGGCTCGTACGGCATTAACTCTTCGACGACATCTAGAATATCGCCGACAGACCCACCCCGCTTCGGGGGAATGATCTCGTATGAAATCAAGGGGTTCTCAGACTGCTCAACTATCTCCGTGACCTTCAAGGCTTGCCTGTTTCGTGGTGGTTCTCGCGTGTAGCACTTGGGGGATTCGAAGATACAACTTTACCTTCCGAATGGCTTCACGTATCCTGCGTTTTCGATGAGCCTTTAACTC
>JBCDHV010000636.1:0-2233 GCA_038749615.1 Bacteroidota bacterium | reverse complement strand
GATGTCAGCCGCGATATCCAGGCCGTTGTGCATGCGGCGGTTGCCATAGATTGGATGGATACGGAGCCCGTAGCCGCTGCTGATCCGGCCCTTCATGGGTAGGATGGCCGGCAGTTGTTTGAGCATTTCCTGCCGCTTGGTGGCTTCGGCGAGCAGGAAGCTGAGGCGGTTCTCCTGGAGCGACATCTTCCGCCCGATTTCGTCCAGCGCCGAGGCAGACTCGCGAAGGACTTCGCGCGTGGGCGCACTGTAGCGGTTGAAGCTCTCATACGTATCGACACCACCAACACCGACTTGGCGGACGTCTTCGTCCAATTTCTCGACGCCTAGGATGGTGCTGTAGAGCTCACGGTCTTGCTGAGCCAAGTCATCTAGCACGCCGCTGAAGTTCTGCATCTGGTCTTCCGTGAATTCCAGCTGCTCCACGAGCGCCTTGTTCTCCTCTCGAAGAGCGATGGTCTCGGGGGAGCCGAACACGTTGCGGAAGCCGATATACATGGCAAAGGCCAACACCAGCGATATGCCTATCGTGATGCCGGCCTGGCGGTACGTCTTGCTTCGGTCAGGCTGCACTTCAACAAAGGTGCACTGCTCCTGATCGTAGTAGTAGTAACGATTTTGGGACATGGTGGGGCCCTAGCGCCGTCAAGTAGTTGGTCGAGTTGCGGTGGTAGCTACCAAGCAGCGCACGGTACGTGTCGTCGAGACTCCCATTGGGGAAGAGCGGGTGGTTAAATCCGAGACGGTGCGGTGTAGACGACGAAGCAGGAACGACTCGTGTGGGTCAGGCGGTACGACTAGGCAGGCTGGCTGGGGTTCAGAGGGCCGGCCCAGAGCGTACGGCATGGCTCGCATGAGTGGTTACCCGAGGTGGGGGGCGATCGTCAGCTTAGGTAGCGTTCTCGAAATATAGCCGTTATACAAAATCCCCCGCAACCCCCTTTACCCGTTTGTCCTGTCTCCTGACAACACGATTTGTGAGGAACGCGCGAAGTTGGCGCTCGCGTTGCTCGCTGTGGAAGAGTAGAAGAGTGGTCACGTCGTCGGGGTGAGGTGCAGGATATTGAACCGAACTACTCGTCATCCCTTCCTCTTGGCCACTCCTCTACTCTTCCTCTTCACCACACCTCACCCATCCACGGCGAGCAACGCGAGCCCATCATTCCGTGTCGCTTTCGAAGTACTCGACACCGCGGCCGGGGCCGTTGCTGTTTTTTTTGATCTGCTCGCTGAGCCGGTGAGCGAAGATCTCGGCGGCGTCGTAGCCGTAATGCTGGAGGAGGTAGTTCATCGCGATCACCTCGCAGATCACCGTGATGTTTTTACCCGGCACGATGGGCAGTTTGACTACGGGCAAGTCCAACCCCAGCAAACTGTAATACCCTTCGATCATGCCAAGCCGGGTGTACTCTTCGTCCGGATCCCACAGGTGGAGATCGACGACCAACTCGACGCGCTTCTGAAACCGGATCGCCCGGATGCCGAACATCGCGCGGACATCGACGAGCCCCAGGCCACGGATTTCCATGAAATGCTGGCCGAGTTCCGTGCCGGCTCCCATGACCACGTTGCCCTTCCGCGTCGCGATCACCACATCGTCTGCCACCAGCCGGTGCCCGCGCTCCACGAGGTCGAGCGCAATCTCGCTCTTCCCAATGCCGGCCTTCCCCATCAGCATGATGCCCACGCCGTACACGTCGATTAGCGACGCGTGCACGGTTTTCTGCTGAGCAAACTGATCGCGCAAGAAGTCGCGCAGCTTCTGCATGAAGTCCACCGACGGCTCGGGCGTCGAGTACACCGGCACGTTGGCGGTTTGGGCGGCCTGGATGAGCTCGGCCGGCACCGCATTGCCGCTTGTCACGAAGACGCACGGCACCTCGAACTGCATCAGCTGGCGGACGGCCTCCTGCCGCTTTTCGGGCGTAAGGTGTTGGAGAAACCGGATTTCGGTGTTGCCGAGCACCTGGACTCGTTCGTGGGTGAACAGGTCGATGTAGCCGGCGAGCACGAGGCCGGGCCGGTGCAGGACATCCTCCCGCACGTACCGCTCGGCCGGCTGGCCCTCCACGGACACCTCGACCTCAGCTCCGACGGCCCCGCGCAGGTTGTCGAGCAAGAACGCGACGGAGATCCGCTCCTTCCGGTAACTCTGTGCCATTCTGGTTGGGTGGTTGGGTGGTTGGGTGGTTGGGTGGTTGGGTGGTTGGGTGGTTGGGTGGTTGGGTGGTTG
>JBCDHV010000635.1:0-2239 GCA_038749615.1 Bacteroidota bacterium | reverse complement strand
GACGAGCGCAGCGGCGACGGTGGAGTTCACGTCGCCGTAGACTAGCACCCAATCGGGCCGCTCATCGAGGAGGTACGCTTCGAAGGCCGTCATGATGTCGGCCGTCTGCCGCGCATGCGACCCTGATCCCACGCCGAGGTTCAAGTCCGGCTCGGGCAACCCCAGCTCATCGAAGAAGACCTTCGACATGTTGGCGTCGTAGTGCTGCCCCGTGTGCACGAGCGCCTGCGTCCACCCAGGCCGATTCGCGAAGGCGGCCATCACAGGAGCGGCTTTCATAAAGTTCGGCCGAGCGCCGACGACGTGGACGAAATGCACGGAGACACAAGCAGGTTAGAGGCGTTCAGGGGGACTACGAATCGCGCAGGAGTTCGAGGTAGAGGGCTTCGTAGCGTCTCGTCATGGCTACGTCGCTGAAGGCGTCTTCGGCATGCCGTGACGCCGCGTTGCCCAGTGTTGCCCGAACGTCCGCATCGACGACGCGTGCCATCGCGCCTGCAAGTTCTGCTCTGTTGCCTGGGGGCACGAGGTAGCCTGTTCGGCCATCCTCGATCAATTCTGGTACGCCACCAACCGCCGTGCAGATCGGAGGGAGGCCGGCGGCCATCGCTTCCATGACGGTCAAGGGGTTGCCCTCCCAGTCCGACGCTAGCACAAAGGCGTCAGACGCGTTGAGCACGTCAGGTATGTCAGATCGTGTGCCCGCAAACAGGATTCGGTCCGAGGCGTTCGTCCCAGCCGCTTGCTCCTTGAGCTGCGGGCCGAGGGTGGACTCTGATCCAACAAGTAAGAGAAACGCATCCGTGTGTTCACGCGCGACCTCCGCAAAGGCATCGATCAACAACGCGTGGTTCTTTTGCGGCTGAAGCCGGGCAATGCACGCGAACACGATAGCCCCGGCAGGGATGCCAATCTGGCTCCGCCATGCCGAACGCTCCAGGCCAGGAGTGCGGTACGTTGCGAGCGGAACGCCGTTGGGAATCAGCTCGATAGGGTTGGACCACCGGTAGGTTTCCTTGAATGACTCCCGCACACGCTCGGCAATGGCAACAGGCCGCACGCGCCAGCGAAAGGCGATCTTCTGTACGAAGCGGACGATAGGGAAGGCCTCCTGCGTGGCGACGTTGTGGAGGGTATGTACTGCGGCCGGCACGCGCGCGCGCCACATCGGCCACGCAGCATAGCGCAAACCGGCAAGGTGGGTATGGACGATGTCAGGTTGGAATTCGTCCAGCACGGCCCGAATCCGGCCGAAGAGTTTCCAGTCTGGCCCGACCTCCTTGTCGCAATACCACTTCGGGATGCCGGCGGCAGACAACTCCTCTTCAATGTCTGACCCGACCGGCGGATACAGCGAAAGGGCCGCCGATTCGAACCGTTCAGGATCCGAGTTGAGTAAAAGATGCATCGCTACACGCTCTGCGCCTCCGTACCCAAAATTTGTTACGATCTGGAGGACACGAAGACGCTGTGTACGTTGGGGGGAGGAATCGGGCACGTCAGAATCGTAGAGGAAGGACAAAGCGCGTCGAAAATACCAAGTGGCTTGTGCGAAGCACGCTAGTTTTCAATTAATGCAACCACCAGAAGCTGCGATCCCTTGCGCGTCTGTTTGGCTGGCTACCGCTATATTTCAACGTCCTCTCTCTCGCTCAACACACAGATCTCCATGCAACGTCGCCGATTTCTCCGCAAAGCCGCCGCCGGTGCGGTCGCTGCTTCTACTGCCACCGGACTTGCAGCCTGCGGCGGATCAGCCGAGGGAGCCGGCGAGGGGGGCCCAAACATCAACGCCCGCCCGACGGTGCGGTGGCGGCTGGCCTCCAGCTTTCCACGCAGCCTCGACACGATTTACGGCGCCGCGGAGAAGTTGTCGGAGACCCTCGAAGAGCTGACCGACGGCCGCTTCCAGATGCGCGTGTATCCAGCCGGCGAGCTCGTACCGGGCACGGAAGTGCTGGACGCTGCCCAGAAAGGCACCGTGCAGTGCGCCCACTCGGCGAGCTACTACTTCATCGGCAAGGATCCCACGTTGGCCTTCGATTGCGCCGTTCCGTTTGGCCTGACCGCGCGCCAGCAGTCGGCTTGGCTGTACAGTAGCGGGATGGAGCTCATGCGCGAGCGGTTTGCCGATTTCAACGTGCTGAACTTTCCTGGCGGCAACACCGGCACGCAGATGGGCGGGTGGTTTCGGCGCGAGATCAACTCGGTCGCTGACCTGAACGGGCTCAAGATGCGG
>JBCDHV010000634.1:0-2247 GCA_038749615.1 Bacteroidota bacterium | reverse complement strand
CATAATTTCGGCAGCGGTACCGTAGATCCGGCCGCCCTCATCGGCAACTCCGTGGACGCGCAAATCGGCGTCGCCTTCCCACGCTTCGAAGTGAAAGCCTTCGGTGTGCCCGTCGTCCCGTATTTGCTGACGTTCTATGCCTTGGGTGCAAGCCTGACGTGGGGCCCCGTCTGCAAGGCCGGCTACGTCCGCACCGTCGCTGCTGGCGGAGTCGATATCGACTTCTTCGGCGCAAAGAACAAGCTCCTGGAAACCCAATTCTTCGAAGAACGCCGCGATTTCAAGGGCGACAGCTGTCCGTCTGAGCCGGCGGGGAAACGCCCGGTCGATTTGGAGTGGCGGTGAGCGGGTCAATAACCCTCAAATATCTCCTCGTACCGCTTCGTCCAACAGCTTTCCCCAGACGGCATCGTACGGGTGCACCACGGTAGCCGGCTCCCCGTCGAGGACGATGGGTTTGCCTTCGTTGGCCCACTGGAAGATCGAGCCTTCGAGGTTTTGCACGTTGGTGAACCCCTCCCGCTGAAGCTGATGCGCCAGCTTGGAGGATCGGTAGCCAACCGAGCAGTACAACACGATCGGCGCGTCTTTGTCGAGTGTGGTCAGGGAAGCCGGCAGATCATTCTTCGTGTCCATCTCCGGATTGAGCCGCTCGGCGGTCGGGAGGTGGCTCATGGCGTATTCGGCCGGCTCGCGCACGTCGAAGATCACCGGCTGCACGCGCGTCGAGTCTTGCATCCACGTGTGCAAGCCATCGGTCGAGAGCTGATCGACATCCGGAAAGCTCGTCGTCACGAGTTTTTTCACCGCCGGCCATGCGACTTGCGCCACCACTTGGGTCGTCACCATGAAAGCGCCGGCAACGAGCAAAACAAGAACAACTACGCCACGCATGAGAAGGATCAGATTTAGACGGTCAGTCGGCGATGAGTTCGGTGGACAGCGAGAGATCACGTACCCGATCCCCCCAAACCACCGTGCTGCTTCACAAGATCCAATGTACTCCTCACACAAGCATCCAATCCTAAGGCATACCTGGGTGCCTTGACCTGAGCTCAGGCCAAACCCGAATTTGCAGGGGACAGTCTAATCCACAGGAAAGCTCAATCCACCTCTGCACTCCGCATGCGCCTTCTCGTCGCCGTCACCGCAACCCTATGGCTCGCCGGGTGTAGCCTGTTCGAGCTCGATCCGACGGCGTACCCTAATGCCATCACGGTCCTTGAAGGGGACTACGCTTTCGCCGAAGACGGCCAGCTGTCCGTTACCGGCGTCATGACGAACGTGACCAGGAGCACACTGAACTCGCGCGGCTGTCCGGGACGCTTTTCTCCTCGGCTCCAAAAGCTGGAGCTTGACCGGTGGATAGGGGTCGCTGAGGACTATCCATGCCTGGGTCCACTGATTCCACCTCTTTTGCTGAAAGCCGGCGAACGCGTGAACGTTACCGCGTTCATAACCGACGCCCCCAACCACTCGCCAAAGTTCGAGCCCAGAATGCGCGAAGGGCTGTACCGGATCGTGGTCTTGCTCGCTGAGGCGGATGGCGAATTGGTCGAGTTCCAGTCCAATCCGTTTTACGTCAACGGCTGATTCTACCGCACCACGCGGATACCGAAGTTCAGCGTCGAGCCGGCACCTCGGTTTTGGCCGACGGGGAACGTCGTTGCGAGGACTTCGAGTTCGAGGCCGGGGGCCGGCAGGTATTTCGCGCCGATACCGGTTTGGAAGTAGTAGGCGCTATTGGTCGACGGCGTGTAGTCCAGGATGCCGTAGAAGGTGGTCTTGGAGGTTGGGAGCACGTTCAGGATGGCCTTCAAAGGGAAGATCCACTCGTCGGCCGCATTCTCGTCGGCCGAGTCGAGCCGGAAGAAGGCGCTGGCTTCGACGTAGGCGAGGAAGAGATCGGAGAGCCGGCGGTCGTAGAATACCTGGTTCCACCACTGAAAATCGTCGTGCTCCAGGAACGGCCGGTTTGCGTCGCGGCCTTCGAGATTATCGCCGAGGGGGAAAAGAAACGTGCTCTGAATGGCGAGGTTGGGGATGGAGCCGACGGGCGTGAACTTCACTTTCGGGCCGAGTAGGGCAAGGGCCGTCCGTCGGTCCGGTCCGTTGCCGAAGCCGAACACGTCGAACTGCGAGTCGTCTGGGCCGTTCGTGCGCGTCGACCGAAACAGGGCGTCGGCACCGAGGCTGATCCGGTCGTTGACCCCGACCGTCGTTTGGATGAAGCCCGTGAAGAACGTG
>JBCDHV010000633.1:0-2253 GCA_038749615.1 Bacteroidota bacterium | reverse complement strand
CGCGCTCGCCACGCGCCGGCCCGTGGTAGGCGACCACGATTCGTACGCGGTCAGGCATCCCAACGACGGCGAATTCGGGAAGTACGGTTGGCCGGCGTAGAACGTCGAGTCGATGGTCGTGCCATGCGCGATGACCTCGGTGCGGCCCGCCTCGCCGGCGAGATACGCTTCGAAGATCGGGTAGTACGATTGCCACGTCACGGGGAGAAGCTCCGCGTAGGCCTCTTGCGTCACCGGCTCGGTCGATCCATGCACGAAGCGATCCGTCTCGTGAGGCAGGACCGACACCAGCGTCGGTGAGGGACCGATGAACACGTTGTCGGACGCGCCAATATCCTGAATACTGAGGATGCCCTGCGGCGTGTTGCCGTTCGTGATCGTGCCTGGCAATCCACTCGCCGAGAGGGCGAGTTGAGGAATGGCCAGTTTGATTCCGTTATTGGAAATAAATCTACCATCTGCATCCATCACGAGGGCCAGTCCCGGATAGCGCCGGTCGAGTCGCTGAACGCTCAACACAACGGGAACGCCATACCGGTGCCGCACCAAGTCGGCGAGGGGAGGCCGGCGGGCAATTCGAGTCTCTGGTGCCACGGTCAGCGAGGAATCGAGGGCCACCAGGATCGGATGCGCCGAGCCCGGGAATCGCGTCCTCAGCAATGCACGCAGCGAATCGGCCGGTGTGCCGGCGCGGTGGAGGTAAGCGCCGGCCATCGCAAAGAGCCGAGGTGCCGAAGTCGTATCAGCAATGGCGCGGGTGATCTCCTCGAAGCCGGCCGGGTAAAGGCCATACGCAGCTTCCAGGGCCGCCCGCGTAAACCAGCGACTGCGCGCTGTGTCTGCCAGCGCTTGCCGGATTCCGGCCTCGACCGTCTCCGACTGATGCTGCGCCAAGCCGGCCGCCCAAAACGCTTCCAGATATCCCGCCTCGGTCGAGTCGCTCAACGCCCGAGCCAGATTAGCCTCAATGCGCTCCTCAATCAACTCTACCCGAAACGCTTCTCGCTCATTAGCCAGCGCCCGCCCAGCCACAGGGACATCCGGCGCGTTCGCACAGCCGGCCAGCAGGACCAGAGCGAGGGTGTAAAGACGCACGTGGAAAGAAGTGTTCGGCATCCTGTGTTTAGTGTTCGGTGTTTAGTGTTTAGACCTAGTTCGAGGGATTCGCCTACAAAAAACGTTCAACCTCTCCCGACTGCGGTACCAGTCATTCATGCTAGCATGCCCCGTCAGCGCTAAACACTAAACACCAAAAACTAAACACTAAAGTCAGCGTTGACCCGACCCAAATTCAATCCACCGGCTACCCGCCACCCGTCCACGCACCACGCGAGCACAGCGAGCCACCATGCCCGAGCACGCCTCGAACTTCATCCGGTCCATCGTCGAGCACGACCTCGAAACGGGGGCCACTGATGGCCACGTCGTTACGCGCTTCCCGCCGGAGCCGAACGGTTACCTGCACATCGGCCACGCCAAGTCGATTTGCCTCAACTTCGGCCTGTCGAACGACTACAACGGCCGCTGTCACCTCCGCTTCGACGACACGAACCCGACGACGGAGGACCTCGAATTCGTCGAGGCCATCAAGCGGGATGTCAACTGGTTGGGCTTCGATTGGGGGGAGCACCTGTACTTCGCGTCCGATTACTTCGACCGGCTCTACGCCATCGCCGTACAACTCGTGCAAGACGGGAAGGCCTATGTCGATAGCTCGTCCGAAGAAGAGATCCGGGCATATCGTGGGAGCGTGACCGAGCCGGGCCGGCCCAGCCCGTACCGGGACCGCCCGGTGCAGGAAAGTCTGGCGCTGCTCGAAGAGATGAAGGCCGGCCAGCATCCGGACGGTGCGCACGTGCTTCGGGCCAAGATCGACATGGCCTCGCCGAACATGAAGCTGCGCGATCCGCTGCTGTACCGGATCAAACGTGGCGCGCACCACTACCGGACCGGCGGCGATTGGCACATCTATCCGATGTACGACTTCGCGCATCCGCTCTCGGACGCCATCGAGAACATCACGCACTCGCTCTGCACGCTCGAGTTCGAGAACAACCGCGCCATTTACGAATGGCTGATGGAGCACGCGTGGGAGGAGACCCCGCATCCGCACCAGTACGAGTTCGCGCGGTTGAACCTCGACTACACGGTGATGAGCAAGCGGAAGCTGCTCCAACTCGTCAACGAGCACCTGGTCAACGGCTGGGACGATCCCCGCATGCCGACGATCTCCGGTCTCCGCCGGCGTGGGGT
>JBCDHV010000632.1:0-2280 GCA_038749615.1 Bacteroidota bacterium | reverse complement strand
GAAGGCATTCGACGTCCGGGCGATGGCGTCTTCGACGCTACGCACAGGCAGGTTCGAGAGCTCCTCACCGGAAACGAGCGAGCGCGACGTGGTCTGGTTTTGATCCACGACGGGCCGCTCGGCCTCGACGATGAGCTCTTCGCCCTCAACAACTTCCGAACTCAACTGAGCGTCGAGAGTCGTCGTCCGGGCGGACGTGATCTGCACGTTCTGGATCACCTTTGGGGTGTATCCAACGAACGAGAAGCGCACATTGTAGACATCGGGCGTAATCCCAATGATAACGTAGCGGCCCTCTGCGTCACTGGCTGCACCTTGCGTGGTACCGTCTAGGATGACGGTTACCCCGGGTATCGGTTCGCCGGTAGAGGCATCGGTAACAGTACCGGCGAGCCTGCCGGTTTGAGCGTGGGCCTGGTCTGGAAGCGCTTGCAAGAAGAGCCCGACCAGTAAGACGGTAAAGAACTTGCGTCCCATGGCACGGTGGAGTTGGACGGAATGAGTGGTGTGAGGCGCGTAGCGGACGCCCTAGAAAGTGACTCAGCCTCAGGACCAAGGCCGGTCGGGGTGTGCCCTGATGAGCACGAGAACTGGAAAAGTGGAAACCAATCAGCTAGACGCGATCGATTCGCGGTGTCCCAGTTCAGATGACAGCGTCCGGGCCGCGTCCCGGACCATCCCTGCAAGTTCGTCGATTCGCAATTGCTCGGCGCTGCCAGCCAGCAAAGCGATGGTGAGCGAAGCCACCGGACGGTTTGTGTGGTCAAAAACAGGAGCTGAGATGCAGAGTAGCTCCCGGTTGTATTCACCGTCAACGACGGCAACACCACGTTCGCGCACGTCGGAAAGCCGGCGGCGGAGCGCGTCAGGGTCGGTCATCGTCGCCTCATTGACAGCGACGAGCCCGTTCGTTTCGATCATGCGGTCCACCTCAGCGGGCGGAAGAAAGGCCATCATCGCCACACCTGTCGCCGTGGAATGCGCCGGCACACGTTGGCCGAGCGTCTTGACGATAGTGACCGATTTCGAGCTTTCCATCCGCCGCATGTAGACCACAGACCCGCCCTCCATGATGCCTAGGAACACAGTCTCTTCCGTCGCAGACGCGAGGGCCCGCATGTGGACGCCGGCGAGATGATAGATGTCCGACTGGCCTACGAAATGGCTCCCAAGCTCCCAGAGCTTTGAGCCGAGTTTGGAGGTGTTGGTCTCTTCATCAAGTTGAACGCAGTGATGAGCGTTCAGCGTAACCAGAATCCGGAAGAGGGTGCTCTTCGGGATGTCCGTCATTCGGTCCAAGTCTGCGAGGGATAAACCCTTTTTGTGCTGGCCGAGCAGGTCAAGCACGTCGATGGCGCGGACAAGGGAGGGAATGACGTAACGCATGGAGAAGGGTCGATGCCGTTTCCGGGAGAGGAGTGTTTCACATTAGAAACGGCGTTTTCATATGCAAACACAATACGGGTTTTATGAACAGGGTGTCAACTAAACGTTGAATTTTTTCTCTGCGGATGGATAGACGAGTAGGGACGTGAGGCGGACTTACCAGATGAATTTCACGGAGTTGAGCGAATGACTTACCTGTTCAGCCAGTCATCGAGATGGGCGTTGATGAATGCGTCGTCAGTGAGATGGGGGTAGAGCTGCGTGACCCGGTCCAGCGCTTCGGGCTGACCAGGCGAGAGACACTCATGCTCTGCCAAGCAGCGAGCGCTGGACAGTAGGCCCTGCCGGCGCAAGACCTCGTTGACGCCGGCGATGGCCCCGGCGAATCCGTTGTCCGTGTCGAACAGTGCCGCGTTCATGTCGGTCACTTGCGCCCCAACCTTCAGCAATTCGCCCGGCACTGTGCCCGACTCGCGCGCGCGCTTGCAGCGCTCCAGAAGATCCACCGCCCGCCGTGTCCAGCACGCCCAATGCCCAAGCAGCCCGCCGCGGACGGTCACCGGCTCGTCAAACCCCAGATCAAACGGCGTGAGCAAATCTTGAACGATCGTGTCGTCGTTGCCCGTGTAGAGCGGGATGTCATCCAGCCGGCCAGCCTCGGCGAGCCCGCGGATCACGTCGAGCGTAGCGTACCGGTCGAACGGAGCGATCTTGATGCCGGCAATCCCTGGAATCTGCGCGAACCGCCGCCAGAAGTCGCGCCCAAGCCGGCGTCCACCGACGGCCGGCTGCAGGTAAAACCCAAACACCGGCAGCACGTCAGCGACGGCCCGGCAGTGGCGCTCGAGTTCAGCATCGGTGGCATCTGGCAACGCGGCGAGCGAGAGCAGCACG
>JBCDHV010000631.1:0-2289 GCA_038749615.1 Bacteroidota bacterium | reverse complement strand
TACACGCCAGGCTTGGCCGGCAGCGTGGGCAGCACGTCGTTGATGATGCGCTGGACGTGCTTCGGGCTCTTCGAGGCGCTGTACCGGGCATTCTGGTAGCTCAGGACCTCGTCGAGTGTGTTGATCTTGTGGTCGAAGTCCAGGATGAAGAGCAGACGTTCCAGCACCTTTGCAGTCGCCTCTGAATCGGCGAGCGCCCGGTGCGCACGGCTGGTGCGAATCCCGTAATGCCGCTTGAGATTGGCGAGCGACTTGGACGGCAGCGCCGTCAAGAGCCGGCGGGCCAAGCGCAGCGTACAGAGCGATGGATTCTGCACCATCGGCAAGTCGAGCCGGCTCAACTCGGCTTCCAGGAAGCGGCGGTCGAACGGCCAGTTGTGCGCCACGATCACCCCATCGCCCAGGAAATCCATGAACTGCGGGACCACCTCGGCAGCCGGCGGCGCATCGAACACGCTCTCGTCCGAGATGCCGGTCAGGTGGGCAATCTTGCGGGGGATGTGCCGCTCGGGGTTGATGAGCTGCTGGAACGTATCGACCACGCGGCCCCCAACCACCTTGACCGCACCAATCTCGATCACCCGATCCCGGGTAACCTCCAGCCCCGTCGTCTCTGTATCCAAGACGACAAACTCTACATCATTCACGTGCACGGCATCCTCCTGTATTCTGCCGGTTTAACCGACCGGCCGGCACGCAAGGTCCATGAAAATCTGGGATGGTTTCACGGCTATCGGTTGGGTGGTTGGGTGGGAAAACAAATCCCGCCCAACTAACGACCCCAGCTATTCCTCTGCTCTCATCTCTTCGGTCAGGGCAGCCAGGTCATAACCGAGGAGTTCGGCGACGCGTTGGCCGACTTCGGCGTTTTCCATGCTTCCGGCGAAGCGCTCGGCACCGGGGCCGAAGGAGGCGAGGTTGACATCGAGGCCCGTGTGGCCGCCCGTGGTCCAGCCGATGCGGGCGCGCTCGTTGAGTTCGGTCGAGAGGATGTTGTAGAACGCGCCAATGTTAGACGCCGCGAAGAGCGAGTCCATTTCCTGAACCAGCGCGTCGTCGAGGTCCGGCATGTTCATGTCCTCCCGGAGCAGCTTGGCCATGTCGGCTTCGGGATTGGCTTCGATGTAGTTGGAGAGCCCTTCGTACGAGCGCTGGATGCCGGCGATGAAATCAGGCCGCCAATCGTAGTAGCTCTGCTCTCCGATCCGCACGCCGAGGGTCATTCCGCCGGTTTCGTGGTCCGCTGCGGAGATAACGAGCGTGTTGCCATCCTGCGCCGCGAAGTCGAGCGCCACGCGTACCGCATCGTCAAAGGCGAGAATGTCGTGCACGTGGCCGGCCACATCGTTCGCATGGCCGGCATGATCGATCCGGCTGCCCTCGATCATCAGGAAAAAGCCTTTTTCGTTCCCCGAGAGCAGGTCGATTGCTTTCGCCGTCATCTCGGCAAGGCTCGGTTGCGTAGTCGGGTCGCGGTCGATTTCGAATTCGAGATGGCTGTCGGCGAGCAGGGCAAGAGCCGGCGTCGTAGAGATGGCTTCGTAGGCCTCCATCGCGAGCGCCACGGTGTAGCCCATCGAGTCGGCCAGGGCGAGCAGGTTTTTACCGTCTCGCCGGCGGCCCCCCTCTCCGCGAGGGATGAAGTTCGAACGGCCGCCCCCGAAGATGACCTCAATGCCTTGGCCGAGCATCTGTTCGGCGATTTGCGCCTCCATGCTCCGGCGGGGCACATGCGCGGCGTAGGACGCCGGCGTCGCGTGCGTAATTCGGCTCGTCGCGATCAGCCCCGTCGATAATCCGGCACGTTCGGCTGCTTCGAGGATGGTAGCCAGTGGCAGGCCGGCGGTATCGACAGCGATAGCCCCGTTGTACGTTTTGTGGCCTGTCGAGTAGGCGGTGGCGCCGGCTGCTGAGTCCGTGACCCGGGAGTCCGTTGCGGCCGTGCGAGACACACCGGAGATCATGCGGTCGAGGGCCAGTGGTTCTCCCTTGAACCCTCGCCCCAGCGTCAGACTCGCCGGCCCGAAGCCGTCCGGGATCATGAAGATGACATTCAGCGGCGTCTCCGCCAGCTCAGAGGCGGCTTGGGCCTGTGGAACGGACCCAATGCCAGCGCTGGCAGAATACTGCTCGGAGGCCGCGTATTCGGGTGCCGTCTGCGCGCACGAGGCGACGCCAGTAAACGCGATGACAAGCAGCGTGCTCAAGGAGCGAGTGAACATGCTAGACAAGGGCATGTGGGGTGATCTTCAAGGACGTAGAGGAGACGAGTGGGCGTGCGAAGATAGG
>JBCDHV010000630.1:0-2292 GCA_038749615.1 Bacteroidota bacterium | reverse complement strand
TCTTCATCTCCGGTGCCGGCACCCGGTTCGCACTCCGGAAGCGCAGTGCCGGCCAGTACCTCGGGGAGCGGTGGCTTCGGCTCCAAGTCCCCGTGCTCTTCGGCATGTTCGTGATCGTGCCGCCACAGATTTACATCGAGCGGATCGACCAATTCACCTCGTTTGCGGACTTCTACCCGAGCGTCCTCGACCTCGTCCCCTACCCCGAGGGCTCGTTCAGCTGGCATCACCTGTGGTTCGTGATGTACCTGTTCTGCTACTCGGTGCTGGCCCTCCCGCTTTTTCTTTGGCTACGCAGCGAACGCGCCGCGGCGTTCCGGGACCGCCTCGCCGGCTGGATGGCACGCCCGGGCCGTGCGATGCTCCTGGCCCTGCCGGTCCTGGTGGCAGAGCTCGCATTGCGGCCTCACTTTCCGGAGAACACCCACGCCCTCATCGGCGACTGGGCCAACTTCGCCTTCAACCTGTTCTTCTTCGTGCTGGGCTTCGTGGTCTGTCTCGACAGCCGGCTGTGGGACACGCTCAAAACGCAACGCCGAGCCCATCTCGGAGCCGCACTCCTGGCTACTGCAGCCCTGTATGTCGTGTACGATTTCGTCCCCGGCGTCACTCGGACCGACGTTGGATGGATCGCGCCGACGGTGTTGACGAGCTTCTTCTGGGTGCTGGCGCTCGTGGGCTACGGGCAGGTGTACCTGGCCAAGAGCCATCCCATGTTGCGGCATTTGAACGAGGGCGTGTACCCGTTCTACATCTTGCATCAGACCGTCATCTTGGCTGTGGGCTACGCCGTGCTGCAATGGGGCATCGGCGTGTGGGCAGGGTTTGCGGTCATCAGCACGGCCTCGCTCCTCCTGACC
The DNA here is from genome assembly GCA_038749615.1 of Bacteroidota bacterium. Classification (GTDB taxonomy): domain Bacteria; phylum Bacteroidota; class Rhodothermia; order Rhodothermales; family DATKEJ01; genus JBCDHV01. The sequence continues at coordinate 1,432 of JBCDHV010000630.1, read as the reverse complement.
GTTGGGCTGTATCTGGTCTTCGTGCGCCCCTTCGATCCCGTGCGCGTGTTGTTCGGCATGCGGCCAAAATCGGTTCGCCGCAACTCCACGCCAGCCGAGCCGAGCCCGGTCTGATGCTCGGCGTATCTTATTCCCCCATACCCATTTACTACCCATTCACCTGAGCGCATGCCATGCCAGGCGAGATCGAGCCGGCTCTTACGTTTTACACGGCCGTCAACCTGCTCGGTGCGGTCCAAGGCGTCCTCTTAGCGGCCGCGTTGTGGATGACCTCCGGCCCGGTTCAGGCATCCAACCGCTGGCTGGCCGGCCTCGTTGCGGTGATTGCGCTCATTGTGGCGGAGGTCTTCCTGTGTGAATCGGGGCTCATCCTGCGGGCTCCGCATCTCGTCGATGCCACCGAGCCGCTCGTACTTGCGGTTGGGCCGCTCTTTTTCCTCTACCTGCGCACGTTGCTCAAGGGCAGCGAAGAGAAACAAAGAAGCCTCTGGCATCTCGTGCCGGCTGGGCTGTACGCGCTCTACCTCATCCCCTTCTTTGTGGCCCCGGAGGCTGTCAAGATCGAGGCCTTTCTCTCGGCCTATCATCCGGAGCAAGCAGCCGTCTTCGATAGCCCCGGCGAGCCGGCGTTCTTCGAAGTCATTCCGCTGCGGGGGTACTTTGATCTACTGGTGGCGGTCTCTGTCGTCAGCTATGCCACCGCAGCGCTGGTCACAGTGGGGCACGCGTGGTGGACGCCGCAAACGGGCCGGCAACGAGCCCACGGAGCCGCTCTGGCCGTCGTGTGTGCGTCCTTCCTCGTGCCGGCGGTCACGTACGTCGGCGCACAAGCAGCCGGGCTGGGGGATGCGAAGGAGCCACTGGTGGCAGCCGTGTCGGCGCTCGGGCTCTACGTATTGGGCTACCTCGTGCTGCTTCGGCCGGCGTTCGTCCGTGAAGGCGTGCTCGTCGAGGCGCCGCCCGAGAAATACGCTCGCTCAGCGCTGACGGGCGGGCAAGTGGACGACCTGAAAGCCACGCTCGTGGATGCCCTGGAAGCCGGCGAACGCTTCCGCAATCCGGATCTCAAGCTGGCCGACTTCGCCCGATCCTGCGGTCTGTCGCGCCATCAGGTCTCACAGGTCGTCAACACGCACTTCGGTGGCTTTTCCGGCTTCGTGAATGCACGCCGCATCACGGCAGCTCAAGCGCTGCTGCGCACCGACGAAGGCCGCGCCCTGACTCTGGAAGAGATCGGCTACCGCTCCGGCTTCAACTCGCGCACGGCCTTCTACAACGCGTTCAAGAAGCATACCGGGATGACACCGTCCGCCTACCGCGATGAGGAGCCGTAAAAACAGCCAGGCACGCGGCAGACGCTGCAACGGGCTCACTCTATGTTGCGCTCGAAGAACGCTGTGCTCACCTGGCCGGCCTTGATGTACCGCTCGCC
>JBCDHV010000629.1:0-2300 GCA_038749615.1 Bacteroidota bacterium | reverse complement strand
CTTCCCCCTGAGCGCCTACACCTTGGGTGCCTAGGACGTCTTCCGCAGAGCAGTTTACCAAGCACCCGCGAACGGGTCTTCACTCCGAGGGCTAAAAACTCCTCACGCGAAAGCGGACATGATCGATATTCCCGAGTGGGTCTTCACCCCGAGTGCCCGAACTTTCCTACGTAAAGCGGCTTACCAGGCCGAATGCGAGCGGGTCTTCACCCCGAGCGGGTCACCAACACACGTCATCATGCGACTCTTTCTCCTCCTCGTGCTAACCGGGCTCCTCGCCGTGCCGGCGCAGGCCCAGTTTGGGTACATCGACCAGGATGTGCTGTCTCGGTTAGCCGATAACCAAGTGGCTCCACTCGATTCGGTGCCCGTGGCGCGGTACAAGTACTATGTGGTCAAGGAGACGACGCGCCTCGACGCACGCAACAACCTGTACCGGCGCATCGGGCATAGCCGCCGGCGCGACGAGGGGCGCAAGGAGCTGGTGAAAATGCTCAACCGCAACACGCCCCCCGTCGAGCGGCTCTACCCGGGCGATACGCTCATCGTCCCGCTCGAATGGAACCTCGATCTGCGCGCTTACTCGCCGTTCCCCCGCATGTACGCCGGCGGTCTGGACTTCGACAAGCTCTTCGTGATCGACAAGACGCTGCAGGTGTTCGCAGCGTACGAGTATGGCCGGTTGGCGCGCTGGGGCGTCATCAGCACTGGCGATCCGGAAAACCCGACGCCCAACGGCCGCTTCAACTTCAACTGGCGGTCGAAGGAGCGCGTCTCCAGCCTCAGCCCGCCTGGGCAAGAGTGGCGCATGCACTGGGTGTTCAACTTCCACGAGCGACGTGGCATCCATGTCCATCAGTATCCGCTGCCCGTCGATGGCCCTGTGAGCCACGGCTGCGTCCGCATGCTCAATGCTGACGCCAAGTGGACGTACGATTGGGCCGATGGCTGGACGCGAAAAGGCACCCGCATTGTCGAGCAGGGCACAACGGTCATCATCGTCGGGACGGAATCATCGACCGTCGAGCCGTTCCTGATGGACGGCCCTGAGCCAGTCCTCAAGACCGTCGAACTTCCTGAGCACCCGTTCGATATTGCCCCCGGCACCCCTCAGCAAGAGCGCTTCGACGGCCTACGTGGCACGAGGTGAGGCGTGGACGAGTGGGCGTGTGGTCAGGTGAACGTGTGGATGGGCATAGAAAAGAAACCACACATCAGCCCGTCAACATGACCACTCCTCCACGCATCTACTTAAACACAACCTTGCCGGTCTGCACGTGGCCGTCGCGTTGGAGGTGCCAGAGGTAGACGCCGGCGGGGAGGTTGTCTCGGTTTAAGGTGACGTGGTGCATGCCGGCGGTTTGGTGCGCGTTGGCTAACGTCTGGAGACGCCGGCCAAGCGCGTCGTAGAGATCGAGCCGGATGGTTGCCGGCGTGTCGAGGTGATAGGCGAAGGTTGCCGACTCGAACGCCGGATTGGGGTAGACGGCGAACTCGACTGGAGACCCTGGGGTGCCAGCTCCGCCTCTCCCGATGTCACCGCGTTCGCGCTTCGAGGCAGCGTTCGTGACCAGCACGGCCCAATCGTCTGAGGCGGAATTCGGCGGCGTGCCGAGGGACACGTCCGTGCCGCCGCTCACGGAAGACGTGGACCCGATCTGGAGAGCCCCCCCGTTCCGGGGATCGAACCAGCGGACAGTGTACGTGCCGGCTGGCAGATCGAGCGCCATACCGCTGGCATCATCGGCGTAGAGGGCATACACGTCCGGTGCATCAGCAAAGACGTAGGTCCCGCTGTCTGAGGTGAGATCATCCGCGTTCGTCATCGTCCAGAAGGAGAGATGCGTGCGGAAGAATTCGAGGGCGTAGCGGGTGTAGTCCCAGAGTTGATCGCGTGTGCGCCAATCCTGTGCGTTGAGATCGCCGGCGCAGGTGCCGTAGCCGAAGTACCACTCGACGCCCGTTCCGCCGGCCATGAGGTTGGCCCAGAGCGCTTCAGAGCGAGCAGCAAAGTGGTTGTTGCCTGAGCCGTCGCACGAGACCCCGACGTTGGCATTGCCCGGCTCGTCGATGGCGACGTGCCAAGGCCGGCTCGCGTTTTCCGAGTTCTCGATCCAGTCGAGCGTGCGATCATGCCCGCCGCTCATGTTGCCGAGTTGAATCGAGGCGCCCGTCATATGGGGATCGCCCATGAGCGGGCCGTAGACACTGTTGAGTTGCCCCGGATACGTGTGCACGACGATCGGGTGATCGTAGACATCCAACGCGTCGATGTACTCCGCGAAGTCTTTGAGTTGCTG
>JBCDHV010000628.1:0-2306 GCA_038749615.1 Bacteroidota bacterium | reverse complement strand
CGAGCTCGGCAACGGAGCGCCCGGCGCGAGCGAGGGCGATGATCTGGGCCTTAAACTCACTTGGATAAGGTGGTCGGTTGCGTGGCATGATGATCTCGGTTGGTCAAGTGGAAGATCGTCCACGAAACCGGGTCAACTCCAGTCTGTTCTGCTGCGAAGGCGCGGCGGAGTGCAGCAACGAGAGTGAATACGATTGCAATCCCGCCAAAGCCTTGGGTGATCGCAGTTCTCAGTTCTGCGAGCACCTGTTGGATTTCGTACGCGTTCAGTCTCTTCCCGCTGAGCACTGTTGCTTCGTAGATACACGGTACAATGCTGATGCAAGCGAGATAGAACACGATTCCTGCACCTGCAAGCAAAGTGAGTTTAGTCTCGGGTTTCAGCTTGGCTACCATTGCTTTGCCCTCTCATGGGATATATCAGCACATAGACTTTCCCTAGAAACGCTCTGCAGTAAATCTGGATCGCATAGTCTTTCACTTCTCTGAAAACGGAAAGGGGTGACGTAGACTTCAACGTCTGCCCCACCCCTCTGGATTTGTTCTGCTTCCAGCAATGTGCTATTCCAAAAGCCGGCCTTCCCAGTTCTCGATTTCCTCAGTCGACTGGATGGCGTGCTTGAGTTCGTCGGAGAGTGGGACGAGGTCGTGCGTGTTGACGACGAGGTCACCGTCGCCGGTGCGCATCACACGGTAGTTGAGCGCCTGATCGTCCGACATCTCCGGGAAATCTTTGCGCTGGTGCGCGCCTCGGCTCTCGCGGCGTTCGCGTGCCGACAGCAGCGTGGCCTTGGCAGACATCAGCGTGCCTTCGAGGTCGAATGCGAGCATCAGGTCTTCGAAGCCTTCTGAGTCTGGCCGGACATCGAGATGCGGAAGCGCATCTTCGATCTCGCCGAGCTTGCGAAGCCCTTCGTCGAGTTGCTCTCCTGAGCGGACGACGCCGCAGTGCTCCCACATGATGTTGCGCACGGCGCGTTGCAGGGGCCGCACGACCTCCGTTCCGCCTTTGATGAAGCTGCTCATTTTGTCGTGCGCCTCACGGATCGCCTTGCGGGAGCGTAGGTGGGCGCTGAGGTTCATCGAGTGCTCAGCCGCAGCAGCCCCAGCGCGCCGGCCGAAGATGAGGATCTCGGCGAGCGAGTTGCCGCCCAGCCGGTTCGCGCCGTGTAGACCACCCGTGACCTCGCCGGCTGCGAACAGGCCCTCGATGGGCGTGCTGTGCGTGTCAGGGTCTACCACGATGCCACCCATCGAGTAATGGGCCGTGGGAGCAACCTCCATCGGCGACTTCGAGATGTCGATCATCAGCGTATCGAGGAATTGCCGGTACATCCGGGGTAATTTCTCGATGATGAAATCCTTCGAGCGATGGCTGATGTCGAGGTAGACGCCGCCGTTTGGCGTGGCGCGGCCTTCGATGATCTCTGTGTAGTTGGCCATGGCGACGCGGTCGCGCGTGGAGAGCTCCATGCGTTCGGCATCGTAGTTGGCCATGAACCGTTCGCCTTCGCCATTGACCAGCCGGCCGCCTTCGCCACGGACGGCCTCGGTAACCAACGTGCCGGCGATTTGCTCTGGAATGACCATGCCGGTGGGATGGAACTGCACCATTTCCATGTCGGTGAGTTCGCAGCCGGCCTTGAGAGCGAGGTAGAAGCCGTCGCCGGTGTTCTCGTTGCGCCGCGACGAGCTTTTGCGCCAAATGCGCGTGTGCCCGCCGGCTGCCAGAATCACGGCATCGGCCAGGAAGGCCGTGCGGGTGCCGTTCTTGATATCGAACGTCATCGCCCCAAAGCACGTGTTCCGGTCGATGAGCAGCTCCGTGACGTACTGGGAGTCGCGGATCGGGATGTCGAGCTCTACCGCCTTGCGGAGCAACGCGAAGAGAATGGAGCGCCCGGTGTAGTCGCCCGAGTAGCAGGTGCGGCGGTAGGTGTGCGCGCCGAAGAAACGCTGATCGAGCCGGCCATCGTCGAGCTTGGCGAAGTTGGCTCCCCAGCTATCGATCTCCAGAACACGCTCTGGCGATTCCTTCGCCATCAGTTCGACTGTGCGAGGTTCGGACAGGTGATAGCCCTCGACCATCGTATCGGCGAAGTGCTGCTGCCACGTGTCTTCCGGGTCGACGTTGCCGAGCGCCGCATTGATGCCACCGGCTGCCAGGACCGTGTGCACATCTTCCTTGAGACGCTTACCGATGACCATGACATCGAGGCCGGCCATGCGCGCCTCGATGGCTGCCCGAAGGCCGGCTCCACCGCTGCCGATGACGAGCACACTGGAGATATGAGTTTCGTGCTGGTT
>JBCDHV010000627.1:0-2317 GCA_038749615.1 Bacteroidota bacterium | reverse complement strand
GCACGGAGAGCGCGGTGAGGTGAGCGGTTTCGGTGGCGTTGAGATCGAGGGCAAAGCAGCGGGCGAGGTGCCGGAATTTGGCCTCGGAAATCTTTGAACGCCGGTAGTACGTGTTAACTTGAGCCATTACAGGAAGCTACGAACACGGTTTGAGCCGTTTGCTTCCTAAGACCCATAGCATTTACCCGCCGCACAGACCATGACCGGCCAAAACTTTCCTGGCTACCGGTGCGTATATTTATGCGTTCCGCTGTATGTACAGTGAACTTGCCTCCTTAGCATCTTCCTCATGATCCATCGATACACGCGCTTCTTGCTGGGCATTGCGCTGTTCCTCTTCGGAGGGATAGGCATTGCGCATGCGCAAGACGCATCGACGGCGGAGACGGTGACGGCGGAGGCCATGCCGGACGGGTACTTTCTCTCGAACGCCTATCCCAACCCGTTCAACCCGAGCACCACGCTCCGCTTTGCCGTGGCTGAGGCACAGCCTGTCACGGTCTCTCTGCACGACATGCTCGGCCGGCAGGTTGGTGTGCTCTTTCAGGGGCGTCCCGATGCCGGCCAGTTCGTTCAAGTCCGCGTCGATGGCAGCCGGCTCTCGACAGGCCTTTACGTTGTCCGTCTCCTCGGCGAAGAGTTCTCCACCACGAGAACCATCACGCTGGTCCGGTAAATCCCCGGTAGCCTGGGACCGCGGCTTACCCCTCGGTGTTCTGGTACGCCCGGACCCAATCAACTTCGAGCTCGAACGGTCCGTCCTGCCCGTCTAGGATGTAGAAGCCGAAGCTCTCGACGGCTGATAGATCCACCCGATCGACTCGCACTTGCCGGCCGAAGACCGACGTGCCTAGTACATCGAACGGTACCCGGACCACGGCCCATTCGTCCGAGGTCTCAAACGCCCCGCGCCGAGACACGGGAAGCCCTCGGAAGCGCGTTCCGTCCGAGACCTCGACCTCGAACGGCCGGCCGTTGCCGCGCACGCGCAGTTCGAGCCCATCATAGCCGCTCAGGTCAACGCGTCGGTCCGTCCGGACAGAAGAAAAGCCGCCGCCCTGCGTCACGAGCGTCCCTGTAAACCGAAGCGCCCCTTTCCCGACTTCTCCCTGGCCACGCGAGCGGCCACCCATTACGCCATCGTTGACGACCTCCCATCTCGCCTCTCCAATCTCGAACTCGAACAACAGCAACGAATCCGCGAAAGCCGGCGCATGCCCGGTCTCTTCAAGAGGAGCCGGCACAAGCATCAACAAAAGGAACGCAAAAAGCATCTCTGGGCACGAGTCAATGAAGTAGGTCATCAGATCGGAACCCCAACACCAAACCCTTCCCCTGGTTTCGCCGCACACATCCGCTCACCCGCCCGATATCCACATCTACCCTTCTACCAGACACCTCATCCATACCTCCACAAAAAAACCGGCTCCGTTGGCAGCGGAGCCGGTGGGCCGCGGTGGAGTCACCGCGGGGGTAGTGGTCGCTCAAGCGAAGCGTGAGGTACGGCTCGCGAGCCGGAGGACAAAAATGGCCTCACGGGCCGCAGTCGACGTTTCTCGCGACCAGGTATTTTCCGTCACGTACGAGCCATCCGCCGGACTGATGTCACGTGCTCGAGCGTGCTGAACAGTTCGCCGCGTGTAAACGGCTTGCCCAAGTAGCCATCGAAGCCGGCTGCAAGGAGCCGTTCCTTGTCACCGGGAAGCGCGTACGCTGTAATCGCGATGATTGGGATGTCTTGATAGATGGGCATGTCGCGGAGAATCTTCATCACGTCCACCCCTGTCCGGTCTTCGCCCAGGTTGATGTCCATCAGCACCGCGTTGTACGAGTTGTTCGTAGCGCATTCGAGCGCGTCTCGCGAGTTGCCAACGACGTCCACGTCGTACTTTTTGCTGAGCAGCTTGGTCAGCAAGACACGGCCCACCTCTTGGTCCTCGACCACCAGCAGGCGGTCCATGCTGGACGATTCGGCACCGGCTGGCGGTTGAACGGCCTGCATCGCGCCATCGCTTCCCACAGATGGGACTTCAGGCTCGGGCTGGTTGATGAGCGGAAAGAAGACCCCAAAGTCGGTGCCCACATTTTGCTGGCTCTCGACGCGGATCTCTCCGTCCATCATTGTGACGAGGCGCTTGGTGATCGCCAAGCCGAGGCCCACGCCAGGCTTGACGCGGCCAAAGGCCGGATCTTCCTGCGCGAACTCGTCGAACAGCGAGTTCTGGAACGACTTCGCCATCCCGATGCCGGTATCGACGACCCGGATGCCGAGCTGCCGGCCTTCGTACTCCACGCGCACCGTGACCTTGCCTGACTC
>JBCDHV010000626.1:0-2348 GCA_038749615.1 Bacteroidota bacterium | reverse complement strand
GGCGGACGGCCACCGTGCCGGCGTCGGCTTCGTTGCGGCCTACGATAAGCATGAAGGGCACTTTCTCCACTTCTGCATCGCGAATTTTCCGTCCCACTTTCTCGCTGCGGTCGTCGAGCTCGGCGCGAAGGCCGGCTGCCGCCAGCTGATTCACGACGCCGGCGGCATAGTCGTTCTGCGTGTCGGTAATCGGAAGCACCTTGACCTGCACGGGGCTGAGCCAGAGCGGGAAATTACCGCCCGTGTGTTCGAGGAGTACCCCAATGAAACGTTCGAGTGAGCCGAATGGGGCCCGGTGGATCATCACGGGGCGTTGCCGCTCGTCGTTGTGATCGATGTAGGTCAGGTCGAACCGCTCAGGAAGGTTATAGTCGAGCTGAACGGTGCCCAGTTGCCAGGCCCGGCCAAGCGCGTCCTTGACCATGAAGTCGAGCTTCGGCCCGTAGAACGCCGCTTCGCCTTCTTCTTCGACGGTTTCGAGGCCCATTTCCTCCGCCGCTTCTCGGATAGCCTGCTCGGCCTCGTCCCACTGGTGCGGCTCGCCGATATATTTGTCGGTGTTGGCTGGGTCACGGAGGGAGACCTGGGCCGTGTAGTGGTCAAACGACAGGGCAGAAAGCACGGTCAAGGTCAAATCGATGACGTTCTTGAATTCGTCCTTGACCTGAGCTTGCGTGCAGAAAATGTGGCCATCGTCCTGGGTAAAGCCACGCACGCGGGTGAGGCCGCCCAGCTCGCCGGATTGCTCATACCGGTACACCGTCCCGAACTCGGCAAGGCGGACGGGGAGGTCGCGGTACGAGTGCGGCTTGCGGGCGTAGACTTGTACGTGGTGCGGACAGTTCATCGGCTTCAAGAGGTAGCCCTGTTCCTCTTCGTGGCCGCTGTGCGAGCGCTCGTCCGGGTGTTCCCCGTGCGGCACCGACGGCGAGGGCTGGCCCTCGAGCATCGCCGGAAACTGGCTGTCGCTGTAGTACGGATAGTGCCCGCTGGTCCGGAATAAATCGAGCCGGCCAATGTGCGGGGTCACGACGGGGTCATATCCGCGCTTTTGTTGCTCGGCTTTCAGGAAATCGATGAGCCGTTGGCGCAGTTTTGCCCCTTTCGGAAGCCACGTCGGCAGGCCGGGGCCGACCTTGTCGGAGAACATGAACAGATCGAGCTCGCGCCCCAGCTTCCGGTGGTCACGCTGTCTGGCGAGTTCAAGGTTTTCCAGGTAGTCGTCGAGCTCGCTCTTCTTCGGAAAGGCGATGCCGTAGATCCGGGTGAGCTGCGGCCGGCTCTCGTCGCCCCGCCAGTACGCGCCGGCGATGTTGAGGAGCTTCGGATACTTGATCGGCTTGGTCGACGGAATGTGAGGCCCCCGGCAGAGGTCGACGAAATCGCCCTGTTGATAGAACGTAATCGATCCGTCTTCGAGCCCATCCAAGAGTTCGAGTTTGTACTCGTCGCCCTTCTCCTGGAAGTACGCGATGGCCTCGGCCTTGGACACCTCGCGGCGCTCGAACGTGCTATTCTGCTTCGCCAGCGCCTTCATCTTGGCCTCGATTGCCGGCAGATCGTCTGCGTGCAGCTTGCGGTCTCCGAGGTCCACGTCGTAGTAAAACCCGTTCTCGATCGCCGGCCCAATGCCAAACTTCACGCCCGGATACAACGCTTCGAGCGCTTCGGCCATGAGGTGCGCTGAACTGTGCCAGTAGGCCATCCGCCCGTCTGAGTCGCGCCACGTAAGGATCGCCACCTCCGCATCCGACTCGATAGGCCGCGCGAGGTCCTGAACATCGCCATCGACTCGAATGGCGAGCGCGTTCCGGGCCAAGCCGGCAGAAATAGACTCGGCGATTGCCATGCCCGTGGTGCCGGCAGGGTAAGAGCGTTGGCTGCCGTCGGGTAGGGTAATCTGAATCGACATAGAATTGGCGCTACGTATCAACGTTAATTGAGACCAAACGAAGAACTAACGCGGAAGGTAGCAGATTGTCAGCGCGGCTCAGGTGGATTTTGGGGGAAAGGCTAGACGGTTTGGGAGCAAGGGAACAGGGGATAGGGTGAAGGGAGCAGGGGGAAGGGGACATCTGCCATGCTTCACGAAGCGCTTGGTCTAGAGCGCCAAAAACCATCCAGCCGGCCCGGAATTCACTTGACAGGCTTCATCGAAATGAGCTTGACCCGTTAGCACGTACACCCCGATTCTTGCTAGACTCCTTCATCGAATCGAGGTCTCTCTCGGTCCCAGATCCGCTATTCCGACGACGATCGCCGACACGCTGTCCGTCGTGTCACCGAAGCCGGTCACTCGCGCAAACAGGTCGCCCGCGACCTCGGCGTCTCGCTCAGCTCGCGGCGCG
>JBCDHV010000625.1:0-2359 GCA_038749615.1 Bacteroidota bacterium | reverse complement strand
GACCGTAATTTCGACGGAGCGGTTTTCAGTGGTTTCGCTCTCCTGTGCCACGGCCGGCAACACGAGGCCGGCGGCTAAGAAAGCCAGTAACAGATGTTTCATGGATCCAGTTGGTTGAGTGAGGACGGGATGTCGTGGTGTGGCTCACCCGGTGGTGTGATGATGTGGCGCGCGGCGATGACAGGGACCGAGGTCTCTACTCCGCGACCAACTCCTCTGCGCGAGTCTCGATCATGATGGTTTTCATGCGCTCGCGGATCTGGAGCGTCTCCTTGATTTCAGCAAGACGGGCTTCCAGACGGGCGATCTCGTCGCGCCGGTTTTGCTGCTTGAGTTCGAAGATCTCGGCCAGCTTAGCCCGCAGGTCTTCGTTCAGCCGGGCTCTCCGGGCCGCGTCTCGCGTGGTGCGGACCCGCCGAGCGAGCATCCGCGCCTGATTTTCCATCCGTCGTTCACGCTGGAGCCGGCTTACGAGCCCGGTATCCTGCCGGCGCAACACGTTCAGATACGCGTCACTGGCTGAAGGAAAGCGAAGTGGACGCAGCGTTGCGCCTTCGAGCGTAAACGGCTGGCCACTCAGGAAAATCGAGGGCCGGTCGACGCCTTCGAATCGGAACTCTTGCCGAATCCCATTGAGTTGGAGACCAGCCGGCTGCGGGACGTGCCGGCCATCGACGAAGATCGAATCATCTGAGACGACGATCGTCCGCACGAACGTAGTGGTGCTGGAGGAGGATTGAGCGACAGCATGGCCGCCAACCAGGCCACTCAGGGCCAAGGCAAACAGTAGGTTACGCATGTATCGATCTACATTGGGTGGGTAGTAGACTACGGCCTAGAGCGAGCGCCCTGACACCGTCCTACCATTCCATGCCGGCTTGTAGCGGGACTTCGCCGCCGGCTTCATCCAAGGGAATACTTTCGAGGGGAACGGCCTCTTCCCAGTCCATCATGCCGCCCTGTAGTTCGGCCGCACGCAGGTGCATGGCGCGGAGGTCATCGCCGGCATCCCAAGCGGGGAGTTCAGCCGGAAGTACCTCTTCCTGTGCGACGTAAGCCGGCTCTTCGCCGCCGGAAGCAGCCAGCCAGTACCCGACACCCCCACACACAGCAAGCGCTGCAGCTAGGCCCACACGGCGGGCCAGGCGAAGCCGGCGGGCAGGAGGTACAGCGGGGCGATGCTGGAGCGCGGGTGTTGCGGCCTCGGCGGCCTCGAAAATGGATGTGAGGGCCGCTTGCGAGGGCTGGGAAGCCGGCCGCTCGTCGAGCAAATCCTTGAGGTCAGCGAGGTCTTCGTAGGCGTCCCGAGCGCCTGGGGCGTACAGGTCGGGCTTAGGCCCTTCTCCGTACAGGTACAGCAGGATGTCCCGTTCTGTATCAGTAGGGGGCATATTCAGCGTCGTTTTTTTTTGCGACCACCATCATCTTACGCAGATTATTTACGGCGTAACGCATGCGTCCTAGCGCGGTGTTGATGGAGCAGTCGGTGAGTTCGGCTATCTCTCTGAAGGTGAGTTCGGCTTCCTGTCTCAGCAGAACGACCTCCCGTTGTTCCGGAGGCAAGCGGTTGATGCATCGGTTCAGCAGCTCGATTTGCTGCTTTCGGTCGATGTGCGTGACCGCATCGGGTTCTGTGTCGGGCAGGCGTTCCCACACCGGTTCTCGGTCTTCATCTGCGCTCTCGACCGTCCGCCAGCGTTTTTGCCGGCGCAGGTGATCGAGAGCGGCATTGCGTGCGATGCGCATGACCCATTGTAGCCAGCGGCCCTGGTGCGCGTAGGATCCGCGCTGGGCGTGCATGGCACGGATGGCTCTCAGGAACGTCTCCTGAAACAGATCATCGGCCACGGCCGGCTCACGTACCATGCCGAGCAGGTAGCCGTGGATGCGTTCCTGGTGCCGCTCGACGAGCGTGCGGAACGCAGCCTGATCACCGTGCTCGAGGTACGCGGTTACAAGGGTTGCATCAGACGCGTGCATACAGAATCGGACAGCCAGCCAAAGCCGGCCCGGTGTGGAGTGTCTCTCGTTGTGGTGGAGGTGTAACGCGGATCAGGGGGAAAAATTGCCTGATCGGAAATTTTTCCCCCTGATCCGCGTGGCGGGTGTGCGGGTAGCACGTAGCAGGTGGTTCCTGGTTTGATGATTTGTGGCAAAAGACGACCACCTGCTACCCGCTACGCGAACGGAGTGAGCACGTCCACCTGCCACGTGAGCGGAGCGAACTACAAGAGTACCAGCACCAACCCTTCGCCGGCTTCCAGGGCGGTCATGGCTTTGCCGATGACCGCGCCGCGCGTGCGGGTGTGGTCTGAGGCGAGCATGGCGTAGCCGGGCTTGGTGGACGTCGTGAGTTCGT
>JBCDHV010000624.1:0-2362 GCA_038749615.1 Bacteroidota bacterium | reverse complement strand
TCTGCGTCGGCGGGCAGCTCGGACGAGCGCGCACTTGGACCAAGCGATCACGGCGGCCTTTGACGAAGTGAGCAAAGCCGATGCCGCGGGCTGGTTCAGGCACTGCGGATATCGTACCACATCCAACTAATAAATGCTCTAGACTATCTCTTGCCAACTCCTCTCTGCTCTGAAGGGGAGCCGTCGGGGAAACCTTGCACCTCTGCGTCTCCTCCAGACTACTCCCCTCTTCATCTCGACCACTCCTTCACATGAGCGAAGCGAACACCCTGCACGTCCCTCAAACTCCTTTTACGATTCCTGCCTTTGCTGCGGACTGCATCGAACACGCCGGCTCCTCTTGGACGGCGGCTTCCGAACATCCCTTCGTACGAGCATTGGCAACGGGCACGCTCGATTCGGAACGGTTTCGATTCTACCAGATGCAGGACGCCCGGTACCTCGAAGCGTTTGCCGATGCAGCCTCTCTGATTTCCACACGTTGCAGCCGGCCGGGCGACAAACTCTGGTTCATTGATGCAGCGCGGATCGCACTAGTGGTGGAGGGTGAGTTGCATGCTGGATACGGCGAACGCCTCGGGTACACGCCGGCGGATGTAGCAGCCCTCACGCTTACTCCGAATAACGCCGCGTACCAGAACCACATGATCGCAACGGCCCAACGCGGATCGCTCGTCGAGGCCGTTGCCGCTCTTACTCCGTGCCCCTGGCTCTACATTGAACTTGGCCAGCACCTCCAGGCCGAGTTCGGTGCACCGAGTGACGACCATCCGTATGCCGATTGGCTACGCACCTACGCAGATCCTGGCTTCAATGACTACATGACGAACCTGCTCGAACGGCTGGAACGCTTTGCCGAAGGAGCTGACAAAGCGGCCCGAGACCGGGCAAAAGCCGCATTCGTAACCAGCGTCCGGTACGAATGGATGTTCTGGGAGCAAGCCTGGACGCTGCAAACGTGGCCCGTTTGATTCGCTTCGCTCACACGGGGAAGGTGGTAGGGTTTCGCTTCGCTCACGTGGACGAGTTGTCAGGCGGAAGCGTGGATGAGTGGGGAACAAGCTGAACGGGGCTAGCTCTTCGGCATCTCCTGCATAGTCTCTTTCAGTCAGCTAGACGATCCCTCTTGTCACCCACCTTTCCACCAGGCACGTCTCACCCTTTCCACCTGACACGTCTCACCCTTCCACATGAGCGAAGCGAACTCACCCGCCCGCAAACCACCATCCCACGAGGCCTAGGATCAAAGCGGCGGCAGCGAAGAGGAGCCAAGCAACCCATCGGGGGGTTTCGATGAGCTGCTGCCGGCCTCGCTCGCTCAGCGCTGGGGTGCCGCGCTCCGTGACGTGAGCGGCGAGATGGTTCGCCCATTGATGGCGCTGGAGCGTCTCGCCCATCACCCAGTTCTCCCCCCGGCTCTCCATCTTCTCCCGTGCCTCCTCGACAGTCCGCATCAGCAGTCCCGAAGCTGGGTGCGCTTCGTACTCGTCCACGGCGTTGGCGACGCTCAGAAGCCGTAAGCCCTCGACGAGCCGCGCGCCCGTGTGCAGCGGCAAATGCTTCGAGAGCCACATCTCGTCGAGATGGTTGTAGGCATTCGCAAGCGCGATCGACGGACGCCAATGGGTACGCACGGGCTTTCCCGTCCGGGCAATCTCGCCCTCCAGCGCCGACCGAATTTCGTCGGTGCCCTCCCCCTTGTCCGGGCGTACCACCACGACCGGTACACCGAGTTGGTCTCGGAGCCGCACCATGTTCAACGTAATCCCGAGCCGGCGGGCCCTGTCCACCTTCGACAAGGCCACAACGACAGGAAGCCGCAGGTCGATGACCTGAGAGACGAAATACAGGTTTTGCTCCAACCGAGTGGCGTCCGTCAGCACGACGAGCGCGTCTGGGCGGACACCGAGATCCGGCCGCCGCCCCAGCAGCCGGTCGTAAACCTGCCGCTCGTCTTCCGTGTTCGGCGCGAGCACGTGGCTCCCAGGCAGATCGACAAACGTGAATACATCGTTTGGGCCGGCCTGGGCGTTTAGCGCGGCGTGCAAGGCGGTTTTGCCGGCTCCGGGATGGCCAACGAGAGCAACGGTAAACGATCGAGGAGTAGAATCGGACATGTTCGATGCAAAGGTCTGCGATATTTTCCTCGCTTAAAGCACTTTTCCGTCTCATAGTTGCTTGGGGGCAAGAGCACGGAAACAACTGGTCTTCAGCCGGCTGGCCAGGTGCCTGGGCGGAACAGGCCTGGCGACAGGTTATACAAAACGCGCATCTCGGGCCTCTGCGAATGGCTCGACTGCCGGCTACACGCTCTGCCCTTCCCGGTAGCCGGCTGCCTTTCTTCTGTGCCCGTTCTGGGCCT
>JBCDHV010000623.1:0-2367 GCA_038749615.1 Bacteroidota bacterium | reverse complement strand
GCACCTACATCAAGACGGAAGACGGCGTGCCAGCCGGCTGGGCGAACGCGCATGCATACGGACTGACCACGCAGGTCCTGACGCCGTACCCCTACAACTTGATGATCGCGCCGAGTTCGAGCGTGAAGGCCACCATCACCGACATGTCCCGGTGGGCGCTCTTTCATCTCGAAAAAGGCACGGTCGATGGCCGGCAGGTGCTCCGCGGAGACCTTTACGAAACGCTGGTGACCCCGCAGT
Organism: Bacteroidota bacterium; assembly: GCA_038749615.1. Lineage (GTDB taxonomy): Bacteria > Bacteroidota > Rhodothermia > Rhodothermales > DATKEJ01 > JBCDHV01. Next base: position 2,127 of record JBCDHV010000623.1, on the reverse strand, counting down.
ACGAGACGCCGTGGGGCCAGCACATCGGGCTGAGTTGGTACCTGCAAGAATACCTCGGCCGGCCGATCATCATGCACACCGGCGAGAGCCACGGCTTCGAGTCGATCATCTACATCTATCCGGAGGAAGACCTCTCCATCGTCATCCTCGCGAACCGGAGTGGTTCCCGCACCGGCCGGCTCGTCAACGCGACATCCGAGATTCTCTTCGGCGAGGAGCCGAAGGCGTACCAAGTGTCCGCCATCTACCCGTACACCGAGGCATACCGGGCCGGCGGGCGAGAACGCGCGAACGAGCTGTGGGGCGAAATGCTGCCAGACACCACGGATGCGTTCTACGCCGACGAGTACGACCTGCTCGCCTCGGCGGCCATCCTCGAGAACGGAGCGCACTGGAAGGAATCGCAGGACCTACTCGAGTTCTACCTCGGCCGAAATGCCAACTCGACGTACGCCTGGAGGCTGCTAGGCAATGCGCGTCTGAACCTCGGAGATACGGCACAGGCCATCGCGTCGTACGAGCGCACGTTGGAGATCAACCCTGACTACGAGAAAGGCAGGAAGGCGCTGGAGCAACTGGCCGGCACCGGCGAGGCCTCAAACCGCTAGACATCAACCCACGCGCCGCATGTTCGACATCGAATCTGTTCTGCTGCTGTCCTCCACCGCAATCCTGGGCCTCTTCGCCGGTGCACAGATCGCTGAGGCTCGGCTGTTGGTGCCGGCGTGGAAGGAGATGAGCGCGGATGAGTTTTTCGCTTACTACCCGGCTGCCGGGCCGCGCATCCATGGCTTTTTCGCTCCATTGACCATCGCGGCTACGATTCTCCCTTTGGTGGCCGTAGCAACGGGCTTGATCCGAGGCACACAGCCGGCGATCCTGTTCTGGATCCTAGGTGTGTCCACGCTCGCCTTCTTCTCGACGTTCTTCCTCTACTTCAAGGCTGCGAATCAATCGTTTACCGACCGCACCCTGACGGACGACGAGCTACCAGGAGAATTGAACCGATGGGGCGCGTGGCACTGGGCGCGGATTGGCTTTGAGCTGGTCGCGTTTGGATGCTCGCTGGTGCTTCTACTGATTGGGTGAGGCACGGATTTGCCATAGACCGGGACGACCCCGCGTACTACCTTAGCGGCATTCTCTTTCGCTCCATTCTTCTTCGACCATGCCCACTTCTGCCCGTATACCTGCTGATCCTTCCCACACTGAACACCACCGGCGCAAATGGCAATGGATGGCTCCCGTTGGGCTCATCGGGATCGGGTTGGGAGCCAGTGCGGTGGGGCGGGCCACGGTGAAGTGGGCGGCGGGAAAGCCGTACTTCTGGCATGGGACGTTCGCCCTCGTTTGTCTCAACGCGAGTCTGAGCGTCTTCGCCGACGCGGTCAAGCACCGGGCGCTCTATGAGGTGAAGTCGGCCGAATGAGATTGCTCGTCCCCTTGTTGCTCGGCCTGGCAAGCCTGAGCTGTATCGAGAGCCAGCCAGACACCGCCGGCGACAAAGCGCTCATCGAAACGATCTTCGCGGCGGCCGATTCCCAGGAACCTGAAGGACTAGACGCCTACCTGGCTTACATGGAGGAGGACGTCATTCTGATGCCGCACGACCATCCGGCGGTGGAAGGGAAGGCCGCGTACAAGGCACACGTCGAGAGCAGCTGGATGGCGGGAGACACCGAGATCCGGCACGAGTTAATCGACTTCGATGCCTTTGACGAGGTCGTGATCGCCAGGGGACGAGCGAGTGGGACGTTCCAGCCGGCAGGTTCGATGGAGGTGTACCTGTTCGAGACCAAGAACGTGTTCGTGTTCAAGCGGGCCGCAGGCGGCTTGAAGGTGTGGCGCGTGATCTTCAACATGAATCCCCGAGATCCCTAACGGCCGGCTCCCCGAACCAACCCGGCGCACGGCCCGACACGCTTCCTGCAGCACTCAGCTCAACCTTCATGAAGCTCGGTTATACCATCCTCTACGTCCCCGATGTCGGGCAGACCGTCGCGTTCTACGAAGCAGCCTTTGGTCTCGAACGTCGGTTCGTGCACGAGGCCGGCGACTATGCCGAACTGGAGACGGGGCAAACGGTGTTGGCCTTTGCGTCAGACGCCCTCGCGTCCTCCAATTTCG
>JBCDHV010000622.1:0-2384 GCA_038749615.1 Bacteroidota bacterium | reverse complement strand
CGGCACGCATCGCTTCCGCCTGAAGCAGCTCGACTTTGATGGGACGTTCGAGTATTCGCCCATCGTCGAGGCGACGGTGGTGCCAACGGGCGCGTCGCTGGCGGTGTATCCGCAGCCGGCGGTCAATGGAGCAACTGTGGTGGTGGAGCTACCGCGCCGTCAGCGGGTGACGGTGGAGGTCTACGACTTGCTGGGCCGCGTAGTTGAGACGCTGCATGCCGGTGAGGCCGAAGGTGCGCTGCGTCTGGACGTGGAGGCTGGTTTGCCGGCGGGCGTCTACGTGGTCCGTGCCGCAGGGGAGAGCCTGAGCGTGAGCCGGCGGATGGTGTTGGCTCGCTGATCGCTTCGCGTAGATGCGTGGGTATGTAGTACGTAGGTATGCGGGCTAGCGTGTCAAGCCTATACGCACGACGCACGACACATCCACAAACCACAGAGTTGCGGAAAGGGGGCGGGGTCAGTAGGATGAGCGACGCGTCCTGTTGGCATCCGCCCCTGGCCCGCTTCATCCGTTTCTTCAATGATCTCCCATTCACCTCGTCTTGATTCGATCCATCTTTTTTGCTCTCGGTATGGCGAGCGTCGCGCTCGGTTGGTGTGCCGGCGTAGTCATGGCACAGACGGAGCCGGCCGATCCAGTAGATAGTCTGCGAACGGCTCTGGGGCTTGCCGAGACGGACGCTGAACGAGCCCGTCTCCATGTCGAGTTGGCCAGGTACTACAGTGGCATTCAGGACGGAGATCGACTGGCCGTTCACGCACAAGCCGGCCTGAGATTTGCCAAGCGTGAGCAGATCGACTCGCTCTCCGCCGACGCGTATGAACTCCTCGGCCTTCTCGCCTACGAGGAAGGTGAGTACGACCGCGCCCTAGCGATGTCCGACTCGGCCATGGCGCTCAACAAGGCCGCGTCCGACCCGCTCGGGATGGCTGCCGCGTTCAACCTGCGCGGCGTCGTCTTTCTGGAGCGCGGGGCGTGCGATGAGTCGGTGGCGGCCTACGAGGCTGCGCTTGCCCGGATCGACGAATCGGATGCCCCTAGGTATGTGGAGACGATGCTCAATCTGACCCGTGCCAACGCCACGTGCGGCCAATTCGAGATTGCCATTCAGGGCGCGGAGCGGGTCATCCCCATTGCCCAGGCCAACGGATTGCAAAAGGCCCAGGGATCGCTAATCGACGTCGTGGCCTATTCGTACAGTGTCCTCGGGCGGCACGAGGAGGCGCTGCAGGCCTACGAAGGCTACGAGGCTCTGCTCGATGACGTAGGCCTTCCTTCGTTCGAGTCGGCGTTTTACAACAACCGGGCACTCGTCTACGAGGCGATGGGGGAGTACGAGCGCGCCTACGCCGGCTATCAGAAAAGCCACGAGATCGACGTGCGGGCCGGCCAGACACGGACACTGCCCGAAAGCCTTCTCAATCTCGGATCGGCGGCGGCGGGGCTGGGCCGGCACACGGAGGCCATCGACTATCTGGAGGAAGCCATCGAGACGTTCGAGGCGCGGGAGCAAATCCTCGATCTGCCTGATTCCTACGACCGTCTCGCCGTGTCCTACGCAGCCGTCGGGCAACAGCAGAAGGCGTACGCGAGTCTCCGGCGGGCCTACGTACTTCGCGATTCGGTGCTTGGCCGCGAGGCGCAAGAGGCGATGGCGGAGATGAACGCCCGGTTCGAAACGGAACGCATCCAGCGCGACCTCGCTGAAACCCGCCTCGACGCGCAGGCAGCAGAGAATCGCTTGCTGTGGATCATAGGGTTGGCCTTGGCAATCATCGTGATCGTCGGGACGGGGTACGCGGCCTATGCCACACGGCAGCGCCGGCTGCGCCTGGAAGCCGAGAAGAAACGCGTCGAGTTGGAGTACGGCATGCTCCGGGCGCAGATGAACCCGCACTTTCTCTTCAACGCGTTCAATTCGGTGCAAAGCTACTTCCTCGAAGGCCAACCTGAAATGGGCAGCGAGTTTCTCGGCACACTCAGTACACTCATGCGCCGGGTGCTCGAACACACGCGTCTGCCGGCCGTCCCTCTACAGGACGAACTCGACACGCTCGCGCTCTACCTAGAGGTCGAGAAGGCGCGTTTGCGCGACCGGTTGGACTACAGCATCGAAGTCGCGCCGGGCGTCGAGGCAGATTTGCTGCTCGTCCCGCCGCTCATTCTTCAGCCGTTTGTCGAGAACGCGATTTGGCACGGCATCGTCCCGAAGCAGGGGCCAGGGCACGTCGGAGTGAGCGTACGGATGAGCGCCGACGATGCAGTCATCGAGTGTATGATCGAAGACGATGGCGTCGGGATCCGGACGTCACCAGACGACGAGGGTCATGAGCCGCGTGGAATCGGGCTCACGAAAGAACGGTTGGGAGAGGAAGGATCGGTG